>CAZEFP010000291.1:0-5126 GCA_964511565.1 uncultured Planctomycetaceae bacterium | reverse complement strand
TTGGCCTCGTCGTAGACGCCCCTGGGCCCCACGGGGTTCACGTTGCCCCAGTAGGACTCCTTCTGGGGGTGCTCCTCCGGGTCGCCGTAGCACTCCGAGGTGGACGCCAGGAGGAAGCGCGCGCCCTTCTCCCGGGCGAGGCCCAGGGCCTTGTGGGTCCCGAGGGAGCCCACCTTGAGGGTCTGGATCGGCAGCTCCAGGTAGTCGATGGGGCTCGCCGGGGAGGCGAAGTGCAGGACGGCATCGAGCCGTCCGGGGACGTGGATGAACTCGGTCACGTCCTGGTGCATGAACAGGAACTCGTCCCGGCCGAACAGGTGCTCGATGTTCTCCAGGGACCCCGTCACCAGGTTGTCCATGCAGATGACGGCGTAGCCTTCCGCGAGGAAGCGCTCGCAGAGGTGGCTGCCGAGGAAGCCGGCGCCGCCGGTGATGAGGACTCGTTTCATGTGTTGGGTGAGGGCAGTGTGCCGCCGGATCGGCGACGTCTCCCGCGACGGCTCTGGCCGCGGGTGGGGCAGGATTTCCATGGTCTAGATCACAGGTCGCCGTCCGCGGCGCCGAGGGACTCGAGGCGGACCTCGTCGCCGGGCTGCAGCTCGAGGCGCAGCCCGAGGCCCTCCACCTCGCTGGTCCCGGTGGCCCGAAGCACGGTGCCGGCGCCCGAGGAGAGCACCTCCACCTCACCGCGCAGGGCGATCCGTCCGGCGGGGGACTCCACGGCGCGGGTGGAGGGGTCCACCTCGAAGGGCGTGGAGAAGTCGCTGAGCAGGGCGAGTTCGACCGTCTCACTGGGCTCGAGGCGGATGACCTCGTCCCGGTAGTCCACGCGGCCCACCTGGTTGGAGCGGTTCCGCACCCGGATGAGCCGGTCGTGGATGGTCTCCACCGAGAACGGCCCCGAGGACGCCTCGAGGATCGCTCCGCCGGGGAGCTCCACCTGACCGGTCTCGCCGAAGCTCACCGAAGCCGCCGTCACGTCCAGCAGGGTGAACACGGGCTCGCGGCGGCTCTCGGAGCCCACCACGCCGGTGCCCCGACCGTGCAGCGCCACCTGGGTGTCGCCGGGCAGCAGCACCTCCGCGTAGCCCTCGGGTCCGGCGAAGACCCACGAGCCGGCGGGGATCAGGGTCCGCTTCTCGTAGAAGGAGAGGTCGTACACCGAGTTCGTCTCGGCGATTCGCACCCGGACCGGGTCCGAGTGGCGGATGACGAAGGCCTCCTCCGCCCCGCGCCCGAAGGCCGACTTCGCCCCGTCGGGGAGCGGGTTGCTCTGGGGGGTGAGCATCCCCGGGTACTTCTGGGTGTCGAGGAAGCACCCGCTCAGGCCGGTCGCGAGGACCACGGCGGCCATGGGGAGTCGAAGCGGGGATGAGATCATGGCTGGAGGAGGGACTCGGTCCCCCGGGCCTCAGGCCCGGGACTCGGCGACGCCGGCAGACGGGCCCGAGGCCCGCGGCGCCGCGGCGCTGAGGAAGCGCTCCAGGAACTTCGTGTCGTGCTCGGCCTTCTGGAACTCCCCCTGCTCCAGCACCTCGCGCTGGAGCGGGATCGTCGTCTTCGGGCCTTCGATCACGAATTCGTCGAGCGCGCGCATCATGGTACGGATCGCCTCCTCCCGCGTGGGGCGGTGGACGAGGAGCTTCCCGATCATGGAATCGTAGTTCGGCGGAATCCGGTACCCGCTGTAGCAATGACTGTCGATCCTCACCGCAGGCCCACCCGGAGGCACGAAACTGCTGATGAGCCCCGGCTGCGGCTGGAAGTCCATGGCGGGGTCCTCGGCGTTGATGCGGCACTCGATCGCGTGCCCGCGGACCTGGATGTCCTTCTGGCGGAACCGCAGCGTCTCGCCGGAGGCCACCCGCAGCTGTTCCTGAATGAGATCGACGCCCGTCACCAACTCGGTGACCGTGTGCTCCACCTGGATCCGCGCGTTGACCTCGATGAAGTAGAAGTTCCCATCTCCGTCGACGAGGAACTCCACCGTCCCGGCGTTGTGGTAGCCCGAGGACTTGGCGAGGCGCACGGCCGCGGCGCACATCTCCTTGCGCTGCTTCGCGGAGAGGATCGGCGAGGGCGACTCCTCGATGAGCTTCTGGTGGCGCCGCTGCACCGAGCAGTCCCGCTCGCCCAGGTGGATCACGTTGCCGTGGCGGTCCCCGAGGATCTGGATCTCCACGTGGCGACCCTTCTCCACGAACTTCTCGAGGTAGACCGTGTCATCCCCGAAGGCCGCCTTGGCCTCGGCCTGGGCAGCGCGCATCCCGTGGAGGAGGCTCGGCTCGTTGCTCGCGACCCGCATGCCGCGTCCGCCGCCGCCGGCGGACGCCTTGATCATCACGGGGTAGCCGATCTCCTGGGCGACCTTGGCCGCCGTGGCCTCGTCGCGCACGGGGCCATCCGAGCCAGGAACCACCGGGACCTTCGCCGCGATGGCCATCTCCCTGGCCCGGGCCTTGTTGCCAAGGTCCTCGATGGTCTTCGAGTCCGGCCCGATGAACTCGATCTTGCACGAGCGGCAGACCTCCGCGAAGTGCGAGTTCTCCGCGAGGAAGCCGTAGCCCGGGTGGATCGCCTCCACGTCCGCGATCTCCGCCGCGGAGATGATGGAGGGGATGTCCAGGTAGCTCGCGCCGCTCGCGGCGGGGCCGATACAGATCGTCTCGTCCGCCATCCGGAGATGGAGGGAGTCGGCGTCCGCCTGGCTGTAGACCGCGACCGTCTCGATGTTGAGCTCACGACAGGCGCGGATGATGCGCTGCGCGATCTCCCCGCGGTTCGCGACGAGGATTCTCCTGAACATCAGCGCGTCTTGACGAGGAAGAGGGGCTGGCCGTATTCCACAGGCTCACCGTTCTCGACGAGGATCTCGACGATCTCCCCCGAGCACTCGGCCTTGATCTCGTTCATGACCTTCATCGCCTCGATGATGCAGACGACGCTCTCGTCCCCCACCCGGTCGCCGACCGCCGTGAAGGGGTCCGCGTCGGGCGACGGGGAAGCGTAGAAGGTGCCGATCATCGGTGACGTGATCTCCTCGACCCCCGCGGCGCGCGCCGGAGCCTCCGTGGAGGTGCCGTCCCCGCCCCCGACGGGCGCGGACCCTCCCCCGCCCGGGGCGGGGCCGGGCGCGGAGGCCCCCGGCATCATCATCACCGAGGGCTGGGCGTAGCCGCCGGACGGGCCCCGCCGCAGGTGCACCCTGAGGCCGGCCTTGTCGTCCTCGATCTCGAGTTCGTCGACCTCGCCTCGCTCCATGATCCGGACGAGGTTGCGGATGAGTTTCAGATCCATGTGGTCTCGGGGGCCGCTTGGCGGGCCCTCGGGTTGTTGACTGGCGGCTGGGAAGTGCTTGCAGCGCGGGGCGACCGACGTCGCCCGCTGGGGCCGTCGAATGCCCCACCACCATAGCGCCCGTCGCAGCCCGGATCTGCCCCCTGACCGCTGGCAATCGGGGGCCAGGGACCTCCCAGGGCCACCAGAGACCCCATGGAGGGCCCCAGGCGGCCCACCTCAGGCCCCGTCTCGTCGCCAGTGGCCGCTCTTGCCCCCCGATTTTTCGAGCAGCTCGACCGCGCCGAGGGAGATGGCCTTCGAGGCGGCCTTGGTCATGTCGTAGACCGTCAGCGCCGCCACGGACGCCCCCACCATGGCCTCCATCTCCACCCCGGTCGGACCGGTGCAGGAGGCCTCACAGGTCACCTCCAGGGTGCTCGAACCTCGAGCCGCGAACCGGATGTCGACCACGTCGAGGCCGAGGGGGTGGCACATGGGAATCAGGTCTCCGGTCCGCTTGGCCGCGAGAACCCCCGCGACCCGAGCCACCTCCTCGATGGGCCCCTTCGGCCCCCCGCCCGCCATGACGACCTCGAGCAGACCCGCGGGGAACTCGACCCGGGCCCGGGCCACGGCGCGGCGATGGGTCGCAGCCTTGCCGGACACATCCACCATGCGAGACCGGGGCCCCTGGGAGCCGGCCTCGATATGCGACAGGCTATCGGACGACCCCCGCCCTCGGTCGCCGCCCGTTCCGTCCTGATGCTCATCCATGGCCTGTCGTCGGCGGTTTGATTTACGTGTCGGTGGACCCCCGTCGCCAATCGCCGGGCTAAGGGATCGTACAGTCGTCCGAGCGCGGCCGCCTACGGCTCGCGCTGGCACACCCCGAAGGACGATACTGCACCGTGCGCCCTCCCTCGCCGACCGCTTCTCGGCGCGGGGTCCCTTCCACCTCCATCTCCGAATGTTCTCAAGCGCCCTCCTCTGCCTCCCTGCCCTCCTGGGACCCACCCCCCAGCCCGCGCTGGCCCCCGCGCTGGTCCCCGGGCCGGCCGCGGTGCCAGCCGCACGACAGGACGAGGTCGACCTGATCCTGGATGACCGGCTCGAGGCCATCCGGGGCATGGACGCCGGCGGGATCTGGCGCGAGGCTGCCCGCGTCGGGGGGCTGCTGGACGAGGAGCTCGGCGCCGCGATGGACGCCACCCTGGACGCGCGGCTGCGCGGCGGGGTCAAGGACCCCCGCCGCCTGCTGTTCATGGTGAGCCTGCGCCTCGATGGCGACGAGGTGGATCACGGGCTCGTGGCCACCGCCGCCACCGGCGCGCTCGACGCCGAGGACCCGGACCTCGCCCGCGCGGCGGCTGACCTCCTGGGGGCCATCGCCCCGGAGATCTCCGACCGCGACGCCAAGGTCGAGGCGGCCGACAAGCTCCTCGAGCGGGCGGGCGGCAAGGGGGACATCGAGCTCCGCGTGGCCTGCGCCATCGCCGCCACGAGGCTCGGCCGCGGCTCCCAGATCGCCTCGGCCCGGCGCGTGCTCGCCTCCTTCCTCGAGAGCTCCGACCCGAATCTCCGCGCCGCCGGCGCCCTGGGCTTCGCGGAGATCGGCGCCGTCCAGGAGGTGGACGGCGTCGAGGACGAGCTGTCGAGGCTCTCGCAGCTCCCCGGCGAGTCGGGCCGGCTCGCGCGCGCCTACCTGGAGCAGCTCCGCCAGGACCGCTTCTACGAGTCGCGCCTCCGGCGCATGCGCCGAGAGGAGGGCAACCGACGACTCGGCGGCGACATGCCCAACGACCTCGCGCGAATCGAGCGCCTCATCGCCCTGATCCAGGAGCTCCACC
>CAZEFP010000290.1:0-5127 GCA_964511565.1 uncultured Planctomycetaceae bacterium | reverse complement strand
CAACCAGCTCAACATCGTCCTCGGCTTCTCCGCCTCGTTCTTCTCCAACTACTTCCTGGAGCAGCACTTCAAGGTCGCGGCCCCCACCCCCGAGGACCCGACCGCCATGGCCGTGGATCCGACCGCGTGGCGCTGGATGCTGGGCGTCGAGGCGATTCCGGCGGTGCTGTACCTCGTCTCCCTCGTGCTCGTCCCCCGCAGCCCGCGGTGGCTCGCCATTCGGGGGCGCTTCCAGGAGGCTCGCACCGTCCTGGCGAAGACAGGCGGCGACGCCTCCGCCGACGCCGCGCTCTCCGAGGTGCGCCAGAACCTCGAGGCCGCGAAGAGCGAGGCCAGCTTCGGAGAACTGTTCGCCTACCGGATGCGGCTGGTGATGTTCATCGGCCTCGGCCTCGGGTTCTTCCAGCAGATCACCGGGATCAACGCGATCTTCTACTACGCGACGACCATCTTCGAGATGACGGGCGTCGGCCGTGATGCGGCGTTGATGCAGGCCATCTACGTCGGGCTCGTCAACGTCGTGTTCACGCTCATCGCCATGCGGCTCATCGACCGCAAGGGCCGCAAGCCGCTCCTGCTGGTCGGCACGGGCGCCATGACGGTCGCGCTCCTGACCAACGCCTACGCCTTCGACGCAGGCTCCTACCAGCTCTCCGGTGATCGCCTCACCGCCACCGCCACCGACCTCGCCAACAAGGCGGCGGGTGAAGAGGGCACGCCGGACTTCGAGGCTGCGCTCGCCGCCCTGGCCCCCCTCACCGAGACCTCGGACTCCCACAAGGCCTTCCTCCAGGCGATCGACCGCGCAGCCGCGGAGGCGCAGCCGAACGCGCCCGCCCTCGCCGAGGCCATCGAGAGCGCCAAGGGCGATCTCCCGAAGAAGGCCCTGCAGGCCAACGGCGACCTGATCCTCGCGGCGATCCTCCTGTACATCGCCGCCTTCGCCATCTCGCTCGGCCCCGTCATGTGGGCGATGTTCTCGGAGATCTTCCCCGCGCGAATGCGCGGCGTGGCGATCTCGGCGGCGGGCTTCTTCAACTCCCTTGTGTCCTACGCCGTCCAGAAGCTGTTCCCCCCGGGCCTCGCCGAGTTCGGACCCGCCGGCGTCTTCCTTTTCTTCGGAGTCTTCGCCGCCCTCGCGTTCCTCTTCAGCCTCAAGGTCGTCCCCGAGACCAAGGGCAAGTCCCTCGAGGAGCTGGAGGCCCAGCTCATCGGTTGATCATGCGCCACGTTCTCCTAGCTCTCCTGCCGCTGGCCTCTTGCGCCGGCACCGCAACCTCCTCGGTCCAGGTCGACACGCCCGCGTGGTCGATCCCCGCGATCGTGGCCGACGACGCGGCCGCCGTCGAGGTCCTCTTCCCTGCCGGCTCCGTCAGCTCCGCGGGCCCCCTGGAGGGCCGCGATGGCGGCGTGCGCCACCCCGAGGCGTCGGGCTGGATCGACTTCGTCGCCACCTTCCCCGAGTGCGGCCGCTGGCGAACCGAGGTCATGTTCGCCGACCTGCCCGACGGAGAGGTCACGGCCTGGGTCGAGGACCGCGTGGGGAACAAGGACGGCCGTTCGTACAACGTCACGGGTCCGATGGTCGCGTCCGAGGCCGCGCCGAAGCCGTCTCGGGACGGCTCTCCCCTCGACGCGGGGCTCCACCGCATGCGCCTCCACCACGACGGGGGCGCCGTGACGGTGACCGGCGTGCGGTTCACCATGATCCGTCCCCAGCAGGTCACCCCGCGCTCCATGACCCAGTCCATGGACGGCGACGAGTGGGCCGTGGTGTGGGCCGACGAGTTCAACGGGGAGGGCCTGCCCGACCAGACGAAGTGGCTCCACGACGTGGGCAACTGGGGCTGGGGCAACTTCGAGCCCCAGTACTACACGGTCGCCGACACCGACAACGCCCGCCAGGAGGGCGGCAACCTCATCATCGAGGCGCGCCCCGACGACGACGGGATGGCCTGGACCTCCGCGCGCCTGACCACGCGTGGCAAGGTGAGCTTCCTGCGGGGGCGCATCGAGATGCGCGCGATGGTCCCCGCCGCGGACGGCACATGGGCCGCCGGCTGGCTGCTCGGCGACGACTACCGCGACGAGATCTCGTGGCCGTACTGCGGCGAGGTGGACATCATGGAGGCCGTCGGCAAGGAGATCAGCGACGACACGGGGAACGGCATCAACCACGGCTCGTGCCACACCCGCGCGTACTACTTCAAGCAGGGCAACCACATCACCAACGTGCTCCCCGTCGACGGGATGAGCACCGCCTTCCACGTGTACGCGTGCGAGTGGGACGAGAACGAGGTGCGCATGTACGTGGACGACGTCCACTACTACACCTACGACAAGAAGGAGTCCCCCGAGGCCTGGCCCTTCGACCGGCCCCAGAACATCATCCTCAACCTCGCCATGGGCGGGGGGATGGGAGGCCCCATCTCGGACGGAATCGGAGCGCAGAAGGTGGTGGTGGACTACGTCCGCGTCCTGGAGAAGCGATGACCCCGTTCGCCACAAATCGTCGGGCGATCGCCGGCGACTTCGTCACCCGGGACGCCGCGGGCTCCGCCAGCGCAAGTACGGCGTTCCGCTGGGCGCGCATCCGCTCCGCGGACCGGATGGCGCCGTTCTTGACGACCCTGGCCTCCGGGTCGGATCACTGGGGGTTCATCTCCAGCCGGGGCGCGCTCACCGCAGGCCGCCGCAACGTCAACCAGGCTCTCTTCCCCTACCGGACAGTGGACCGAGTCCACGACGCCCAGGGCTCGGTGGGCGGCTCCACCATCGTCCGCCTGGCGGACGGTGAGGTCTGGGAGCCGTTCACCCAGCGCGGCGCCGGCGCCCATGAGGTCTCCCAGGACCTGGAGCGCTGCACCCTGGGGAGCGCCCTCGCCCTGATCGAACACAACCACACCCTCGGCCTCTCGGTCCGACAGTGCTGGACCAGCAGCGAGGCCCACGGGATCGTCCGGACGGTTCGCGTCACCAACACCGGGGACTCCCCCCGGAGCCTGAGCGTCCTCGACGGTGTCCTGGATGTCCTGCCGCCGGCGATCGAGAAGTCCATGATGGACGCCTACAGCGTGCTGGTGGACGCCTATCGCTTCTCCGAGCTCGCGGACGGGGTGGCGCTGTTCGGCCTGGGGTCGATCCCCGTCGACCGCGCCGAGCCGAGCGAGAGCCTCGCCTCCACCACCGCCTGGTGCTCCGCCCCTGGAACCCGCCTGCTCAGCACCGGCCAGCAGGAGGCCTTTCGCCGCGGTGACGCCCTCGAGGAGGAGAACCTCGTGCGGGGGAAGCGCAGCGCCTTCCTGATCGAGCAGGCCCTCGAGCTGGGCCCGGGCGAGAGCGCCGACTGGGTGATGGCCCTCGAGGTGAACCGCAGCGCCGACGACGTCGAGGCGCTGCTCGCCTGGCAGCTCGACTCGGAGGATCCCGGCCAGGACGTCCTCGCCGGCGTCCACCGGAGCCGCGAGACGCTCCTGGAACTCCTCGCGAACGCGGACGGTGTCCAGTGCACCGCGAGCGACGCCGAGGACGCGCGGCACGCGGCCAACACGCTGTACAACACGATGCGGGGCGGGCTCTTCCCCCTCGGGACCCGCCAGCCGCGCGCGGCGTTCCTCGAACACCTGGCGACGGTGGCCCCCGCGGTCTTCGCCCGGAACGCGGACCGGATCTCTGGCTGGCCCGAGGAGTGGACCGTGGGAGCGCTGATCGAGGACGCCTCGGCGGACCCGGACCTCGAGCGTCACCTCCGCGAGTTCCTGCCCCTCGCCTTCAGCCGACGGCACGGCGACCCGAGCCGCCCCTGGAACACCTTCTCCATCGACGTCCGCGGCGAGCAGGGCGAGCTGACGTTCGGCTACCAGGGCAACTGGCGCGACATCTTCCAGAACTGGGAGGCGCTCGGCCTCGCCAACCCCACCTACCTGGAAGCCTTCATCGTCCGCTTCCTCAACGCCAGCACGGCGGACGGCTACAACCCCTACCGCATCACGAGCGAGGGGCTGGACTGGGAGGTGCACGACCCCAACGATCCCTGGTCGTACATCGGCTACTGGGGCGACCACCAGATCGTCTACCTGACGCGGCTCATCGAGCGCCTGGAGGAGCACTACCCCGGACGCATGGCGGCGCTCTTCGGCCGAAGCATCTTCGTGCACGCGGACGTGCCCTACCGGATCCGCGGCTTCGACGACCTGGTCCGCAATCCGCAGACCACGGTGGACTACGACAACGACCGCGCCTGGGTCGCCGGTGAGCGCGTGGACCGCGAGGGCGCCGACGGCAAGCTCGTCCACGACCCCGGTGGCGACCTCGTTCGCACGACGCTCGAGGAGAAGCTGCTGGTCCCCTTCCTGGCCAAGCTCTCCAACCTCGTGCCCGGCGCGGGGATCTGGATGAACGCCCAGCGCCCGGAGTGGAACGACGCCAACAACGCCCTGGTGGGTTCGGGCGCCTCGGTCGTCACGACCTGCGCCATGTTCCGCCACACCGAGGTCCTCGCGGGGCTCTTCGCTGGCGCCGAGGCGCTCTCGCTCTCCTCGAGGACCACCCGCTTCCTCGAGGATATCGTCGAGGCGCTGGAGTCGGGGGACGCGGCAACCGCGACGGCCGACCCGGCCGCGCGCTGGGTGACGACGGAGGCCCTCGGGCGCGCCGGCGAGAGACACCGGGCCGCCGTCTACGGCGACACAGAAGACGCGCTGGAGACCACGCCGCTCGAGCTCCTGCACCGGCTCTTCGCTGCCGCGACCCAGTGGCTCAAGGCCACGGCCGACGCCAACGCTCGAGAGGACGGTCTCTTCCACGGCTACGACCTCGTCGCCTTCTCGGAGGGCGAGGTCCACATCCGTCATCTGCCGCTGATGCTCGAGGGCCAGGTGGCGGCGCTCTCGGCGGGGATCGTTCGCGGCGCCGAGGCGGTCGCGCTGCTCGACGCGCTCCGCGCCAGCCCGCTTCACCGAGCCGACCTCGACACCTACCTGCTCTACCCCGACCGTGAGCTCCCCGGCCTCCTGGACAAGGGCGTGCTCAAGGAGGGCGCCGAGGAGCGAGTGCCGCTCATCAAGGAGCTCCTCGAGGCCGATGACCGCACCGTCGTTCGGCCCGGCGCCGAGTGCCTCCGCTTCG
>CAZEFP010000289.1:1775-5155 GCA_964511565.1 uncultured Planctomycetaceae bacterium | reverse complement strand
GACGCGGGCGCGAACTGGACCATCTCGCCGATGTCCAAGGGCTCGTCGATCGCCGGCCCCGTCCAGGTGCCCAAGGGCGCCGTGGAGCGCGTCGAGCGGGGGACGGTCTTCACGGTCTCGCTGCGCGAGGGCGTGCGCTGGCAGCCCTCGCTCGTGTACTCCGCCGAGCAGGCGGCCAAGTTCGGGGACCAGTTCCTCGACGCGCGGGACGTGTACTACTCGTGGTCCATCTACCGAAACCCCGAGGTGAACTGCGACGAGAAGCGCTTCCAGTTCGAGAAGATCGTGAACTGCGAGGTCGTGGACGACCTGACCGTGCGCTTCTTCTACGAGAAGCAGTACGCGTACGCCCTCGAGTCCATCGGGACGTCGCTCACCCTGCTGCCGTCCCACATCTACGACCTCACGGACCCGCAGTGCCCGGACCACGACGAGGGCGCGTCCCTCTCGAAGCAGGCAGAGCACCTCAACAAGAACCCCCACAACAAGCTCTGGGTCGGGATCGGTCCGTACCAGGTCACGGAGTGGACCCAGCAGTACGTCGAGGCGGAGCGCTTCGTCGGCGCGGACGGCAAGCCCGCGTACTTCGACGCGGCCACGCGGCCGGGCTACTTCGACACCATCCGGTGGCGCTACATCGACAACGACGAGGCGGCCATGAACGCGCTGCTCAACGGCGAGGTCGACTTCTTCGAGCGGGTGAAGTCCGAGGATTACTTCAACGGTCGGGCGACCAAGGACTCCTTCAACGAGGAGTTCTACAAGGGCTTCTTCTACCTGGGCACGTACGGCTACACCGGCTGGAACCTGTATCGGCCCCAGGTCAAGGACATCGCCGTGCGCAAGGCCATCGCCATGGCCTTCGACTTCCAGAGCTACCTCCAGACCCAGTACAACGGGCTCGCGCGTCAGATCACCGGCCCCGTCCCGTACCAGAGCGAGGGCTACCCCAGGGACATGGCGGCGCTGCCCTACGACCCCGACGGCGCCCTCGACCTGCTCGAGGACGCCGGCTGGTACGACCGGGACGGCAACGGCATCGCCGACAAGGACGGCGTCGAGCTCGAGATCGAGTTCCTCTATCCCAGCGGCAACGACGCGTCGAAGATCTTCGGGATCGCCCTGCAGTCGGCGGTGGAGGACCTGGGGATCAAGATCAACCTGGCCTCCCTGGAGTGGGCGACGTTCCTCGAGCGCATCAAGTCGCGCGAGTTCGACGCCTGCAACCTGGCCTGGGTCCCGCCCCTGGAGTCGGACCCCGAGCAGCTGTGGCACTCCAAGTGGGGGGCACGGGACAAGAAGTCCTCCAACAACTCCGGCGTGATGGACCCCAAGGTCGACGCCATGATCGAGGGCATCCAGGCCGAGGTGGACCGGGAGATCCGCATGGGGCTGTGGCGTGAGTTCCACCGCTACATCTACGAGGACATCCAGCCGTACATGTTCATGTACAACGTGCCGCGCAAGTTCGCCGCGTCCCTCAAGGTTCGCGGCATCCGCCACTCGGCCATCGACCCGGGCTACGTCATCCGTGACTGGTACTTCGTGGACCCCTCGGTGAAGGGGACTCGCAGCAGCCTGGAGTAGTGAGCGGCGAGCCCGGCGCCGGGGGATTCCCCGCGCTCGGGATTCAAAAAGCGGCGGCCCCCTGTGGAGTCTGACTCGACAGGGGGCCGCCGCTGTTGTCTCATGGCCCGCCCACAAGGCGCCCCGACCCTCACCGAGTCCCTTCCCCCACGTGCTCGCCTACATCCTGCGCAGACTCCTGCTGATGATCCCGACGACGATCGGGGTCACGCTGGTGATCTTCTCGCTCTACCACATCGCGCCTGGCGACCCCGCGCTCATCGCGGTGGGCAGCCAGAGCGATGCGGACCTGGGCGCCGCGAGCGACAACGAGTCGCAGATCGACAAGTTCCGGCGCGAGCACGGCCTCGACCGGAACATCGTGATCCAGTTCCTGGACTACGTCGGGCCGATCAATCTCAGCGCGGACGGGCACCCCTGGTTCAGCTCCCCGCGCACCGAGCGCGTGGTCGAGGAGCGCGAGGTACCGGGCGCCGAGGGGCAGACGATCGAGGAGGGGCGTCCGTCTCCCATCGAGCACCTCTACGAGGCCGACGCCGAGGAGCGGAGCACCCTCGACGGGCTGGTGAAGACGCTCGTGGATGCCCCGTCGGACGAGGCTGCCAGCGAGGCGAGCGCCGCCCTGGTGGCCTTCGCCGGCGAGTCCTCCGGGCAGCGGGACAAGGCCCTGGCGCGCATCTTCCAGGGGCTCTTCGAGCAGCGCCTCGGCGGGCCGAACCAGGAGCCTGCCATCCGGCGCACCTCGGACTGCCTCGCGGCGGTCGTCGGGTCCACCCCGGAGCTCTCCCCTGAGCTCGCCGAGCGCGACGGGGCGCGGCACGAGGTGCGGCGCTGGTTCGCGTGGTACTACACCGAGGGCGGCGGCGACCGGACGACCAACTCCGGTGAGAAGCCCTACGGCGGCCTGCTGGCCTTCGACCTCGGCGAGGAGATGCAGTCCGGTCAGTCCGTGCGCGAGGAGATCCTCAAGCGGCTCGAGGTGACCGTGCCCCTGAGCCTGGTGGCGGTCATCCTCTCCTACATCATCGCGCTGCCCCTGGGCATCGCGAGCGTGCGGCGCCAGGGCACGGCACTGGACGGCGGGCTCACGATCGTCCTGTTCGTCCTCTACTCGATCCCGACCTTCTGGGCGGGCCTCATGCTCGTGCTGATCTTCGGCAAGACGGGGACGGACCTGCTGCCGATCCTGGGCCTGCACGACAAGGACGCGGACCCGGCCAACACCTTCGCGTACGCCTGGGACACGGTGCTGCACTGCATCCTCCCGGTCCTGACCCTGACCTACGGCAGCCTCGCCTACCTCTCGCGCCAGATGCGGGCGGGGATGCTCGACGTGATCCGCCAGGACTACATCCGCACGGCCAAGGCCAAGGGGCTCAGCGATGACCGCGTCGTCTACCGCCACGCGCTGCGGAACTCGATGATCCCGGTGCTGACCCTGCTCGCTTCGATCCTGCCGATCCTGATCGGGGGCTCGGTCATCGTGGAGTTCATCTTCGATATCCCCGGGATGGGCAAGTACGCCTACGAGGGCCTCCTGCGCCGCGACTTCTCCATCGTCATGGCGACCACCATCTTCGTCGGCGTCATGACCCAGCTCGGCATCCTGCTGTCGGACATCGCCTACTCCCTCGTCGATCCCCGGATCCGTCTCCACTGATGGTCGAAGAAGTCAGCCACGAGGGCGCGCCGAAGCGCAAGCCGAGCTTCAACGACATGAAGCTGGACGAGTCCGGCTTCGCGTCGGAGTACTCCAAGGACTACTGGGACCTCGTCTTCGAGCAGCTGGGCAA
>CAZEFP010000289.1:0-1765 GCA_964511565.1 uncultured Planctomycetaceae bacterium | reverse complement strand
CAAGGTGGGCGTGGCCATCCTGACCCTGCTCTACGGGGTCGCGATCTTCGCCCCGGTGATCGCCAACGACCGACCGTTCAAGGTCGAGTCCGTGGACCTCAAGGGCTACGGCAGCGCCCTGCGGATCCTTCGTCCGATGGCCACCACGGCCAACCGGCTGGCCCAGCAGTCGGACGCGGAGTTCGCCGCCTCCCAGGCGGACGCGGCGGCTGGCGCTCCCACGACCCGCGCGGCCGCGGCGAGGGTCGAGTTCGAGGCCGCCGGGCTCCGGCTCGCGACCATGCGCTCGATGCTGCCCCAGGACGCCGCCGAGCCGCTGAAGGCGTACGAGGGGCACTTCTCCAAGGGGGCGGACCTGTTCGACGCCGGTGACGACGAGGGCGCCGCCGCCGAGTTCGGCGAGGCCAAGACGGTGGCTCGCGCCCTGCGCAAGGACCTCAAGGCCCTCGACCCGGCGAAGCCCGACGCCGGCGGCGTGCCGCTGATCAGCCGCACCGAGCGGCCCCTGCTGGAGTCCATCGCCGCCTGGGAGGTGGCGCTCATGGTGCTCTGGCTCCTGTGGGCCAGCTGGCCGGTGTGGAACCGGCTCTGGAACGGCGTGCTCCTCGGGGGGGACCGCGAGCGGATCCGAGGCGCGCGGCGGCTCAAGCTGGTCGGGAGCTTCGGGCTCGCCATCCTCTGCAGCGTGACCTGGCGCGGGAGCTTCGGACCGACCGCGGAGTTCGACTTCGCGACCCACAAGCAGGGCATCACCGATGGGAGCGTGGTGCTGCTCGCCAAGGGCATGACCACCGCCGATCTCGTCAGCGATCCGGACGCCGCGGTGGGCGCCCTGGTGTGGCCGATGGTTCCCTTCGGCTACGACGAGCTCCACGCCGACGAGAAGTTCCGGCCGCCCACCTGGACGGGCAAGAGCGCGCGGGATCCGGAGACCGGGCTGCCGCTCGACCTGGTGGGCAAGGAGCTCGCCGGGGGCCTCGCGCCCGCCGAGGTGGCGATCCAGGTGCGAGCGGGGGAGCCGGAGCTGAACGCGGCGAGTCGCCACCCGCTGGGGACCGACGAGAGCGGCCGCGACGTGCTCAGTCGCATGATCTGGGGCGGGCGCGTGAGCCTCTCCGTGGGCATCCTGTCCGCCGCGCTCCTGACGATCATCGGGGTCATCATCGGCTCCCTCGCCGGCTACTTCGGCGGCTGGGTGGACATCGGGATCATGCGCGGCATCGAGATCCTGCAGTCGATCCCGGCGTTCTTCCTGATCCTGCTGGCCCTGGCCTTCACCGACCCCGAGACGGTGCCGCCCATGTTCGCCATCGTGCTGGTCATCGCCATCGTCCGCTGGACGGGGGTGGCGCGGCTCGTGCGCGGTGAGTTCCTGCGCCTCCGGGAGCAGGAGTTCGTGGTGGCCTCCCAGGCCCTGGGCTTCAGCTCGCGCCGGACGATCTTCAAGCACGTGCTGCCGAACGCCATGTCGCCGGTCCTGGTGGCGGCCGCCTTCTCGGTGGCGGCGGGCATCCTGACGGAGTCCGCGGTGTCGTTCCTGGGCTTCGGTATCCGCGAGCCCGACGCCTCGTGGGGCGCGATCGTCAACGAGCCGCGCAACCCCGAGACGCTCGCCATTATGGCTGCGGCTTTTCTCGGCCTGGATCAGCCTAAGAAGGCGGCGCGCGTGATGCGTGAGCGGGCGCTCGTGCTCGAGCAAACCGGTCACCCCGCCGAGGCCAAAGCCTTGTTTGGCCGAACTGCGGCCGTTGACGCCGGGGACACA
>CAZEFP010000288.1:0-5160 GCA_964511565.1 uncultured Planctomycetaceae bacterium | reverse complement strand
CGATCCCGGGCTCGTCCTCGATCGCCTGGCCGAGGGTGCCCTGGATCTCCTTTCCCGTGGAGTCGCCTTGGGCATGCAGGATGCGGGGGTGGCTGTGGCCCCCCTCCATGGAGAGGTCCGGGCGGCCGTCTGCGCCGCGATCGAACCGGGCGCCCAGCCCCTCGAGCCGCGCCACGGATCCGGGGCCGCCCTCGATCACCCGGCGCGCCACGTCCTCGTCCACCAGCCCGCAGCCCACCTCCACCGTGTCCGCCACGTGGTCCCCGAACGTGTCGTCGTCGCCGAGCACCGCCGCCACGCCGCCCCTGGCCCAGGCCGTGTTCGTCACCCCCACGTCGTCCTTCGCGAGCACCGCCACGGACGCCCCTGAGCGGGCCGCCGAGAGCGCCGTCACGCAGCCCGCCACGCCGGTCCCCAGCACGACGACGTCGTACCGGTACTGGGGCACCTGCCGCAGCGAGAACGGGACCAGGTAGCGGTCTAGATCGAGGCGGCGGAGCTGTTCCAAGGGGCGCGAGCGCTTCGGGGGGCGAAGCGGCGCAACATTCTAGTTCCACCACGCTCCCATTGGAGGCCCGCCGCGGCGGGATCCCCACCGAACCCGAACGAACGGCGGGCGGCCGCCCCCCTTCACCCGAGCCCTCAGCGACGAAAACACACGCCCTAACCCCCACCTAACCCCCCACGCCATGGGCCGTTAGGGATCCGTGCGTGAAAAGGCCCATGTTCGGCACCCGTTCGGGTTGAGGGTTCGGTTAGGTTAGGCACCCGTTCGGGAGCGAGCCCTGCCCACCCGAACCCAGCCCCGCAACGACCATGACACGCCTCCTCCGATCTCCCTTCCCCGTCGCCCCCGCGGCGCCCACCATCCTCCAGCACGACCTCTTCGGAGGTCCCCCGCAGGCCATGGACGCGACGGAAGACGCCGCCCCGTCCACCCCGGCCATGCGTCGCTGGTGCGAGATCGGCGGCCCGGAGATCACCGATGACCCCACCTTCGGCGACCGGGACCACGGAGCCAGGAACGTCACCTCCGAGCGACACGGATCACGACCGGGCCAACTCGCCCGGCCCGGGCACTCGAACGGCGAGCGGAAGGCCCTCGGGCCCGTCGACCGCGAGATCGCCATCCTCGACCGGACGCTGCGCACCCAGGTCCCCCAGGCCACCCGGGCCGTCGCACTCCCCAGCACCCCCGAGGCGCCGTCGTGCGGACGCGCCCCGGGTCACCAGGCCGCCAAGGGCACCTCCGCCAAGGTTCGGAGCGAACGCTCCGGTGCCCGCAAGCGGCCGATCATCATCCGGCGGCGGCGCGTCCAGGCCCGCCCTGCCGCTCCGGTGACCGTGGACGTGCGGAAAGCGGCCACCGGGATGATCGAGGCCGTGGGCCAGGTCTCCGCCGAAGCACTGCCCATGTCCTCCCCCGCTCAGGCGCAGCCTGAGTGGAGCTGCGCAACGACCTGGTTGCGCTCGGCCGAGGCCTCGGGAGAGGGCTCGATGCAGCAGGTGACGGCAGCGGCGTCGTACATGTTCGTCGCCGCCATGCTGGCGTTCACCTTCGTCATCTGACCCTCTCCCGTTGTCTCAATTTCGCGTGGTCCAACAGGAGCCCGGCACCTGTCCGAAGCCACCCTGCCGCGGGCGAGCCACACCTCCCCAAGGTCAGCCATGAACACGAAAGAGCCCCCTTACCCGCCTCCGCAACGGGCACAGCCTGCAACACCGTCGCGCGTTACCCCGTCGCTCCGGGTACGGCCGCCGTCCGAATCCCCCTCACCCCACTCCGCGTCGCATCGCCCTCCTCAGCGACCGGAGTGACTCCCCCGGGAGCTGCCCACGAGTTCGCTCGGGGGTAGCTCCCACCTGTGCGTTTGCTGGCCACCGGCCAGCACCGCCCCTACCCAAACCCAAGGCCATGAGCACCCTCCCCCTCACTCGCCGACAGCAAGACATCCTCCAGTTCCTCCGCACGTACGTGGAGGAGCACGGCATCAGCCCCACCCTCGAGGAGATCGCCGCCCAGTTCGGCGTGAACAAGGTGACCATCTTCGGACACGTGGCCGAGATGGAGCGCAAGGGTGTCATCCGGCGACGAGCCAAGGGCGTGAGCCGAAGCCTGGAACTGGTGGACCAGGAGGAGGACCAGGGGTCCGGCGTCTCACTGCCGGTCCTGGGCAAGATCGCAGCGGGCTCCCCCATCGAAACGATCGAGGAACCCGAGCAGCTGGACTTCGCGGACCTCGTGCCCGACGGAAAGGACGTGTACGCGCTGGAGGTCCAGGGCGAGTCCATGATCGACGACGCCATCGCCAACGGGGACATCGTCCTCATCGAACGGAGGCAGTCGGCGCGGGACGGTGAGACCGTGGTCGCCGTCCTCCCCGACGGAGACGCGACCCTCAAGCGTTTCTATCGGGAGGGGAAGCAGTTCCGGCTCCAGCCGGCCAACTCCACCATGAGTCCGATCATCGTGGACGAGGTGGAGATCCGAGGGGTCGTCATCGGCGTGGTGCGCAAGTACTGAGCGGGAGCCCCGCGAGGAGCGAGCCGCCAAGGGGGCAGCCAGGGCACCGCTCGGTGGAGGCCGCGGTGCGTGCGTGGATTCCTCTGGCGGAGAGGCGCCCACTCCGGACCGAGGGAGGCGTGCGCGATCGAGGGCGAGTCCGGCAGGGAGGGCGTGAGTGAGCGGTGGGAGGGGCGCGTTCGGTCGGATGAGCATCGACCGGACCTCGGACTCTGGAATCCGGTTCGGCGCGAGCTCTGGCGCTGGAGTCCGCGTGATCCGCCCCTCGCTTCGGCCCGCGAACGCGGTAGCCTTGGGACTGACCGGACGCTCGCTCCTCGCCCCTCGCCCCTCTCATCCCCTTGGCGCCCCCTCCCAACTCCAGCTCCTCGGCGACGACCATGTCTCCCCAGCTGAAGCTCGCCCTGGACATGGGGCCGCTGGTGATCTTCTTCGTCGCTTACCTCGTGGCCAAGCGGGTCCTGGAGGATGACACCCAGGGGCTGGTCTGGGCCACCGGACTGTTCGCGGTGGTGACCTTGATCGCACTCGTGACCTCCTACGCCATCGAGCGCAAGGTCCACCCGATGCCTCTCATCACGGGGGCGGTGGTGTTGCTGATGGGCGGGTTGACCGTGTACTTCAGCGACGAGCGGTTCATCAAGTACAAGCCCACCATCGTCAGCGGGCTCATGGGCACCACGCTCCTGATCGGCTGGACCCTGAATCGCCCCCTGATCAAGCCCCTGCTCGGGAGCACCCTGAGCCTGGACGAGGAGGGGTGGCGCAAGTTGACGCTCCGCTGGGGGTTCTTCTTCCTGACGATCGCGGGCTTGAACGAGGTGGTCTGGCGGTCCACGACCACGGCGACGTGGATGAAGTTCAAGCTCTTTGGAATCCTCGGGCTCACCTTCCTCTTCATGATCCTTCAACAGTCGCTGATCCATCGACACGCTCTGGAGTCGAGCGACAGCGACGGACCACCCGATCGCTCCCATGACTGACATTCCCGATCACATGGCTGTCCTGAGCCAGGGCAAGTTCCAGGCCGTCAATCGCCAGAGGCTCCGCCTCGAGAAGGCGGGGCTCGAGGCTCGGGTGATCTGCCCCCCCGGCGTCGACCCCAACGGCTGAGGCGCAGCACTCTGGCTCGCGGTCGCGAAGCCCGACATCCAGCAAGCGGTGGAGCTCATTCAGCGAGACGCCGACGAGGAGCTGATGCGCCTCGACCCCGATGGCGCCGCCATGGAGGCGGCCCGGCATGTCATCGACCTGGACGCGGAGTCGTCGCAGTGTCCCGCCTGCATGGCCGAGATCCCGCGTGGCGCCACTCGTTGCCCCGACTGCCTCCTCCGCCTCGGTTGAAGCCAATGACCAAGGCAACCGAGTGAGCGCGACCCCATGAGCCAGCCCGACCCGTTCGGCCCGCTCCCTGCGGGTCACGTGGAGGTCCTCAGGGGACGCTCCAAGCGGGCCATCCGCGACAGCCTCCTCGCCCTGCAGGCGCGAGGGATCCAACACTCTGTTCAGGTCAACGGCGCCGGAGCCCGGGTCCTGGTCCAGGCTCACGACGCGCCGGACGCGCTCTCCGAGCTCCGGGACTTCGCCGCGGAGGCGGCGACATGGGACACCTCCCCGGCGCCAGCTCCTCCGATTCGTAGCAAGGGTCTGATGGCAGCGCTCTGCTTCGGCATCGTCTGCGCCACCATGTTCCCGGTCGGACAACGGGGAGCGTTCGGGCTCAACTGGTGGGACCAGGGCTTGATGAGCGCAGCGGACGTCCGCGAGGGAGAGTGGTGGCGCGCCGTGACGGCGCTGACCCTCCACGTGGACGCCCAGCACCTCGTGGGCAACCTGGTGTTCGGCTCACTCTTCGGAGTCCTGGCAGCTCACTCCCTGGGGTCGGGGCTGGCGTGGTTCTGCACCCTCAGCGCCGGCGCCATCGGGAACTACACCGAGGCTTTCCTGACATCGCCCGACCACACCGCAGTGGGCGCCTCCACCGCGATCTTCGGCACGCTCGGGCTGATGGTCACCTCGGAGTGGACGCGCCGCGGCCAGCAGCGCGCGCCGTGGGTGCGGCGCGTCGCGCCCCTCTTCGGCGGGGCGGTGCTCTTCGGGTGGCTCGGCGTGGGAGATGGCTCCGGCCGCGTGGACGTGCTCGCTCACGCCACGGGCTTCGTGGCCGGCGCCGTGATCGGCGTCGCCGTCGGGCGGCTGCAGCTCGCCGAGCGCCTGGGCAAGGGCGGGCAGCGGGGGCTCGCCGCTGCGACGCTCCTCGGCGCCGGCGCCGCGTGGGCGGTCGCTCTCTCCAGCTCCGCGCCCCACTGATCGGCGCCCCACCAGCATGGAGGCGCCCCGGCGTCCTGGCCCCCCTCGGGTCGAGCCGGGAGAGGGCAGCGGTGTCGGGGCTAGCCGCCCACTCGGCGGTACTGACCGCCGCTCTGTTCAGCGAGCGCCCGGAGCGTGCCGTCCCCCTCGCTCCCGATGAGGACCGAGTGGAACCGGATCGGGTACAGGGGCAGGATCCGGTCCAGGAACGGCTTCACCCAGGCGCTCCCCTGATCCGTCGCGCCGTCGCAGAGAACGATGACGGTGTCTGCCTCGAGGGCGTCGACGTCCGGCATGCCCGCGCGATCCAGGAGCAGAGCCTGCTC
>CAZEFP010000287.1:0-5164 GCA_964511565.1 uncultured Planctomycetaceae bacterium | reverse complement strand
CGCCGTAGGCCGAGGTGAAGATCGCGTCGCCGTAGGGCTGGGGCGTGAGGATGTTCATGCCCCGGAAGGCCTTCACCGGCTGGGTCCACAGCTCGTCACCCGTCTCCGGGTCCATGCCGCTGAGGTGGCTGCGGGACTGGACCACGAGCTGCTCGCGGCCGGCGAGGGTGGTCAGGATGGGCGAGCTGAAGGCGCTGTCCATGCCGCCCGCGTTGCTGCCTCCGGTGGAGCGCCAGACCGTCTCACCGGTCTGCTTGTCGAGGCGCGCGATGGACTCGCCGGCCTGGATGTAGAGGGCATCGTCCACGATCAGCGGCGAGCACACGAGCCCGAAGGAGGGGAGCTTGGCGTCGAACTCCTTCACGAAGTCCACGCGCCAGCGCACCGAACCGTCGCCGGCGTTCAGGCAGACCACGACGTCCCGCATGCCGCCGACGTAGAGGGCCTCGCCGTCGAACGCCGGCGTGCTCCGGATCCAGGAGCCGTTCTTGGCCGCGAAGAACGGCACCTTCATGGCGCCGTCCCACCGGGTCTCCCAGATCTTCTCGCCCGTCTTGCGGTCGTAGGCCTGGGCCACCTCCTCCCGCTTGTCGACGGTGGATACGGTGAACACGCGGTCCTCAGCCACCAGCGGGGTGGCGTAGCTGTCGCCAAGGTCCTCGATGGCCCAGACGGCCGTCACGTTCTCGTCGGTGAGGGTCGCGGGCCACTCCGGCCCGCCGACCACGCCGTTTCGGGCGGCGCCGCGCCACTGGTTCCACACGGTGTACGCCGGCACCTCATCCCCCGCGCGGGCATCCGAGTCGGAGCTGGGGGTGCCGACGACGGGGACGGCGGAGACCCCGGCGAGGGGGAGGAGCGTGAGCACGGAGAGGATCGTCATGTCTTCGGGAGGGTTCGGGGCTACCTGTGACAAGTCGCGCGGGACCCCCGCCTGGATGCAGACGGAGGGGCCACCCAGGGGCCTCCCGTCGCAATCCGGATCGCCACGCGAACCGGGCCGCCGATTGCAGGGACCTCCAGGCTGTCCCTGGGCGCACCCGTGACGCTTCGCGTACATTCGTTCGTCCCGCGGTGGCCCCATCGCCCCGTGGGTCCCCGGCTCCCCTCCCCAAGCGCCCATGACGCCCGATACACGCCTCCTCCAGGACCGCCGCAGCTTCCTCGGCTCCACCCTCGGCGTCGCCGCCGGGGCCCTCTGGTTCGCCTCCTGCGGCTCCGAGGTCAGCGAGAGCGTGGTCATGCTGCCCGACGGCATGGACCCGAAGAACTTCATCGTCCACGGGCCGATGACCATCGAGTCCAAGCGGAGCGTGCTGCGGGACGAGATCACCCCCACGGACAGGATCTTCGTCCGGGGCAACCTGGGCTTCCCGGACAAGAGCATCCTGGAGAACGCCGACGCCTGGGCCCTGGAGATCGACGGGGTCGCCAACCCTGGCTCGATGACCATCAAGGACCTCAAGGCCCTGGGCTCCACGACGATCACCGCCGTCCTGCAGTGCTCGGGCAACGGTCGCTTCTTCTTCGAGCACGGCCCCTCGGGCTCCGCCTGGGGCGTGGGCGCCGCCGCGAACGTCCAGTGGACCGGGGTCCCGGTGAAGAAGGTCCTCGAGGCCATGGGCGGCGCCGCCCAGGGCGCTCGCTTCCTCACGGGGACCGGCGGTGAGCCCATCCCCGCCGCGCTCAACGAGCGGGACCTCGTGGTCGAGCGGTCGATCCCCCTGGAGAAGGGGATGGAGGACGCCATCCTCGCCTGGGAGCTCAACGGGGAGCCGGTGAACATCTCCCACGGTGGCCCCCTGCGCCTCGTGGTGCCAGGCTACTACGGGGTCAACAACGTCAAGTACCTCAAGCGCCTCGCCGCCACCGCTGACGAGTCGGACGCCAAGATCCAGGTGTCCAAGTACCGCGTGCGGCCCATCGGCGAGAAGGGCGCCGCCGACCAGCCGTCCATGTGGGCCATGAACGTGAAGTCCTGGGTCGACGACCCCCTGGGCGACAAGGCCCTCAAGGTCGGGATCGTCGACGTGACCGGCGTGGCGTTCTGCGGTGAGGCTCCCATCCAGTCGGTGGAGGTCACCACCGACGGCGGGGCCACCTGGGCGCCCGCGGAGATGATCGGCACGGACATGGGCCCCTTCGCGTGGCGGCGCTTCCGGTTCCGCTGGGACGCAGCTCCGGGCCAGCACCAGATCGCCTCCCGCGCCACCTCGGCGGACGGCAAGGTCCAGCCGAAGGAGCGGATGGAGAATCACCGCGGGTACGCCCACAACGGCTGGAGCGACCCGAGCATCACGGTCAACGTCGGCTGAGCCCATGCGATCCGTCCCCGCCCTCGCGCTGGCTGCCCTCGCCGCGGCCAGCGTCTCCGTCTCGTGCAGCGACGGCCCCAAGCCCTTCAGCAAGGCGGCCCTGCGGGGCCGAGAGGTCTTCCTGAAGCACTCCGAGCCGAAGTGTGGGACCTGCCACACCCTGAAGGACGCGGGCACCACCGCGAACGTCGGGCCCAACCTCGACGTGATGCGCCCCTCCCGCGAGAAGATCCTGCGCTCGGTCCAGCAGGGGGTCGGCGTGATGCCGACCCAGAAGGAGGTCCTGAAGGCGGGCGAGATGGAGGACGTGGCGTCCTACGTCTTCGAGGCCGCGGGCCGCACTCCCTGAGGGCGAGCCCGTGGCGCTCCGCGGGCGGTCCACGGGGAGTCGAACGCGGCCCGAGCGCCTCGCTATCCTCGGACCGTCCCTACGACGGAGCCCCCTATGATCCTCGCCCCCCTGACCGCGCTTGTCCTCTCCATCGCAGGAGCCCCCCTCGCCCAGGAGCGGCCCCGCGACGTCGCTGACCTCGTGCTCGCCGGCGGCCGCGTGGTCACCGTCGACCCCGCCGGCACCGAGGGGCAGTCCATCGCCATGCGCGGGGATCGCGTCCTCGCCGTGGGAAGCGAGGAGGAGATCCGAGCCCTGATCGGCGAAGGGACCCGGGTCATCGACCTCAAGGGGCGCCTCGCGATCCCCGGCTTCATCGAGGGGCACGGGCACTTCCTCGGGGTGGGCGACTCGGCCATGCAGCTCGACCTGCGCCAGGCCAAGACCTGGGACGAGATCGTCGCGCTGGTGGCCAAGGCCGCCGCCACCCTCGAGCCCGGGACCCTCATCCGCGGCCGCGGCTGGCACCAGGAGAAGTGGACCACCGCCCCCCGCGGCGCCATCGACGGGCTGCCGCGGCACGAGGACCTCTCCGCCGCCTCCCCCGAGCACCCGGTGATCCTGACCCACGCCAGCGGCCACGCCACCTTCGCGAACGCCAAGGCCATGGAGCTCAGCGGCATCGACGGGGACACCGCGCCGCCGGAGGGGGGCGAGATCATCCGCGACCCGGCCGGCGCCCCCACCGGCGCCTTCCGCGAGACGGCGTCGAGCCTGCTCGGGCCCGCCTACCTCCGCTCCCGCGGCGCGGACCCCCGCCAGATGGCGACCTACGCCGTGGAGGAGTGCCTGCGCAAGGGCGTCACCTCCTTCCAGGACGCGGGCAGCTCCTTCGAGGACGCCGAGCTCCTGCGCCGCATGGCGGACCGAGGCGAGCTCGACGTGCGCGTGTGGATGATGCTCCGCGAGCCCGTGGCCGAGCTCGCCGAGCGCCTCGCCGCGACGCGCGTCGTCGGGCACGCCAACCACCACCTCACGGTGCGCGGCATCAAGCGCTCCATCGACGGCGCCCTGGGCTCCCACGGCGCGTGGCTCCTGGAGCCCTACGCGGACCTCGCCACCAGCGCGGGCCTGAACACCGTGCCCATCGACGAGGTGGAGGCCTGCGCCCGGCTCGCCCTCGAGCACGACGTCCAGCTCTGCGTGCACGCCATCGGCGACCGCGCGAACCGCGAGACCCTGGACATCTTCGAGCGCTTCCTGCCCGAGGGTCCCGAGGGAGAGGGTGGCAAGAAAGACCTGCGCTGGCGCGTGGAGCACGCCCAGCACATCCACCCCGCCGACCTCCCGCGCTTCGCCCAGCTCGGGGTCATCGCGGCCATGCAGGGGGTGCACTGCACCTCGGACGCCCCCTGGGTCCTGCGGCGCCTCGGTCCCGAGCGCGCCGAGAGCGGCGCCTACATGTGGCGCGACCTCCTGGACTCGGGCGCCGTGGTCACCAACGGCACCGACGCCCCGGTGGAGGACCTCGATCCCATCGCGAGCTACTACTCCACGGTCACCCGAAAGCGCGCCGACGGCATGGTCTTCTACCCCGACCAGCGCATGACCCGCATGGAGGCCCTGCGCTCCTACACCATCGCCTGCGCCTACTCCGCCTTCGAGGAGGACCTCAAAGGCTCCCTAGAGCCCGGCAAGCTGGCCGACGTAGTGGTGCTCTCCAAGGACATCCTCGCCTGCCCCGACGAGGAGATCCTCGACGCGCGCGTGGACCTCACCGTCGTCGGCGGCGAGGTCCTCTACTGGCGGGACTGACCCGCTGCGGCCCTCGGGCCCTCGGGACCCTGCTCACCACGTGAGGCGACCCGGGAACGTCGAGCCTGCGGTGACGGGCAAGGGCGGGTCAGCGCGGCGGCTCGGGCGGCGCCGGAGCCGTCTCTGCCGTGGCGGCCCCGCTGGCGGGGAGCGCGCCGCGCCGGATGAACTGGACCGCCGCGTCGATAGCCGCGGGGTCCTTCATGATCGTCGTGTGGAGCCTGCGCACGACCAGCTCCCCCGCGGCGCCCGGGAGGCGGGTCTCCGCCACGGCCACCACGCCGTCGTCGTCTCCGGGGATCAGCGGGTTCCAGCCCTCGTCGTCCCCGCAGCCGCCGGCGATGGTGGCGAAGGGGATCCCCGGCCCCGCCAGCTCACGGGCGAAGCCGCCCGCGATCTGCCGCATGGGCTCGCCGTAGATCCAGGGGAGCAGCGGGACCTTCCGACCGATCTCCGCCAGGCGCGCGCCTCGGTTGGGGGGCGCGATGAACACGGCGCGGTGCACCCGGTGGCGGCCCCTCCAGGCGTCCCCTTCGCGGGCGAGCAGCTGGCGGGTCACGAGCGCTCCGAGGCTATGGGTCACGAAGGAGACCTCGCGATCCGTGCCGCTCAGCCGGTCCAGGAGCCCCGCAACCTGGGCCGCGTGCTCCTCGATGGACGCGCGGGCGCTCGGGTAGGTGACGTCGATCACCTCGTAGCCCGC
>CAZEFP010000286.1:0-5188 GCA_964511565.1 uncultured Planctomycetaceae bacterium | reverse complement strand
CCCAGCTGCTTCTAGAACCATCGGCGGCGGTCACCACCACCAGCGAGCTCAGGCTGTCTTGATTCCCCGCACCGGCGCGCCGGCGCACTGACGCATCGATACGCGTCAGCGAGGCGCGGCTGCTGACCCGCCTCGACGCTCGCTCGGCGCTCGAGTACGTGCCCCCCGTCGCCGAGGGTGAGGAGCCCGACGCCGCAGCGGAGCCCGCCCCGTCCTGGGAGAGCCTCGATGAGCTCGGGAGGATCCAGTGGGCCTCCGACTACGTGGCGTCCGTGATGACACCGGGACCCGAGGGAGCCGTCGCCGCCTGGAAGCCCTACGACGGGTCCGTGGTCTCCCTCGAAGATGGGATCGCCGTGGTGCACCTGCGGGTCCAGGCCCGCGACATGAGCCTGAAGCTCGACGATCGCTGGACCCGCTGGGTCCTCAAGAACCTCGACGGCGAGTCCGGCCCGGATGACCGCTGGCGCTGGATCCGCGCGGAGCGCTACCTGAGCCCCGAGGAGCTCGCCGCCATGGGTCGCCGGGGCCGCCGGAAGGCGGAGAAGAAGACGCTCTCGGACGGATCGGTCGTCTACGAGAGCGAGCTGCGGGCGGTCCCCTACGACCTGGGCATGCCCGCCGAGGAGCAACAGCGGCTGAACGCGCTGATCGACAGCCTCGTGGAGGATGTGGACGCGCCGCCGCGGGTGACGCGGGTCATCCGCGAGCAGGTCATCGCGGCGGGGAAGCCGATCGTCCCGGGACTCCTCACGAAGATGTCCAGCATCGTCGAGGCGATGCCCTCACGGCCCGACCAGGACGAGGACGACCGGATCCGCCTGAACTTCCTGCACGAGGCCCTCCGGGACATCACCGGACATGAGACGACCTTCGTGGTCTCCGAGGCCATGGGCGGTACCCAGGAGCGGATCAAGTCCGGCCTCAAGCAGTGGTTCGCCTGGTACGACCGCAAGTACAAGCGCTTCGACGGCCTCGAGGAGGCGGGCGATCCGCTCATGGATGATCCGGACTTCGTCCCCAAGACCAAGGAGGAGATGCGAGAGTACAACCGCGCCCTCCGTGAGCAGATGGAAGAGGAGCGCAGCCGCAAGAACGGCTGACGCCACAGAACACACCGAGCCCCTCCGGGGCTGCCCCGCGCTGACCCAAGCGACCCACAAGCCATGACCGAGAACGACCCCAAGCCGATCCCGCGCAAGACCCCCAAGAAGAAGGGCGACGGCCCCTCCATGCGGGAGCAGATCCTTGCTCGCAAGCGCGCGGAGGCCGCCGCGAATGCTTCCTCAGCCAAGGAGGCGACCGAGCAGCCGGAAGCCAAGCCCGCCGCCAAGAAGGCCGCCCCCAAGGCCAGCGGGCGCCCTGCGCGCAGCAGCTCCGGCAGGACCGGGGGACGGTCGAGCGCCCGGCGCGGCGGCGAGGAAGGCGAGGGCGGCGAGCGCAAGAGCAAGCGGACCCGGCGCGAGCGCCCGCAGAAGAAGAAGTCGCCTGTCCCGCTGATCGCCACCGTGGCGATCGTGGTGGTGGGCGCGGTCCTCGCGTTCGTGTTCCTCGGCGGCGAAGAGGAGCCCGCAGGTGGCTCCACGGAGACCGCCGGCGCAGCCGAGGCCGCCGAGGGCACCAGCGCCGGCGGCTCCCCGGAGGGTGCCGCGGCCCCCGCAGAGGAAGGGGCTGACGCCGCCCCCTCCGAGGACGCATCCCCGCCTGCCGAGGAGGAGGCAGGGGAGCCCGCAGACGCCGAGGAGACCCCCGCCCCCGAGAAGACGGCCAAGCCCGCCGAGCCCGAGCCCGTGGACCTGAGCTCGCTCGAGCCCTTCGGGAAGCCCGAGGGCGCCACGGACGAACAGTGGGCCAAGCTCCAGGAGGACGCGGCGCTCTTCTTCGACGTCGACGCGGGTGCCGCTGGCGGTCGCGCCCGCCGCCGCCTCGAGGAGGCCGGCAAGCTGGCCTGGCCCGCCATCCTCAACGAGATGATCAAGCTCGACCCGGCCAATCCCGAGGACAACGAGCAGGGCATGCTGGCCCAGCGCGCGCTCAACGTGGCCCGCGGGAGCCAGACGTCCCAGGCCTTCGACTGGCGGACGCCTGACGACGGCGTCCTGAGCGAGAAGAACCTCCGCTACAACCGCAAGCTGATCAAGGCCCTCTACGACTCGTGGGCCAAGGTCGTCGAGGATCCCTCCCACTGGGAGCGAATCGACAAGGCCGAGGCCGCCGCGGAGGCCAAGGCGGACACCGAGAAGAAGATCGAGGACGAGTTCGAGTTCGATCCCAGCGACCTCGAAGGCCTCGACGGCTGACACGGAGCGCTCGCTCCATGGAACGGGGGCCCGCCGCTGGATGCGACGGGCCCCCGTTCTCGTGCCGCCATCGCCCGACGGTCGACCTCAGCGCTCCGGGACCAGGGCTGGCTCGGCGACACCTCGCCCTTCGACCCCGCCAGCGCCTCCGCGCCGGGGATCGCTGAACGCCTCCGCCTCGCCATCGGGACCCACCAGGATGGCCTGGACGGAGCCGAAGAACCTCCCGGGCTCCGGCAGTGAGACCGGCTGGCCGTGCTCCCTTCGGAGCGAGTCGATCACCCCCACGTCGAACGCCGACTCGAAGCGCGTGCGCTCGGGCCGCCACTGCTGGTGAAGGCGCGGAGCCCGGATCGCCTCGGTCAGGTCCTGGCCGTAGACGAGAACCCGCAAGATCACCTGCAGCACCGAGGTGATGATCCGCGGGCCACCCGGGGCGCCGATCACCAGCTCAACCCGTCCGGAGGCGGATCGGATCACCACCGGGGTCATGCTCGAGAGCGGACGCCGGCCTGGAGCCAGCTGGTTGGCCTCGGCCCCCACGAGCCCGTACATGTTGGGCACCCCTGCCTGAATGGAGAAGTCGTCGAGCTCGTTGTTCAGGAGGAAGCCGCCCTCATCCACGAAGATGCCGCTCCCGTAGCTGGCGTTCAGGGTTGTGGTCAGCGAGACCGCGTTGCCTTCCCGGTCCACCACCGAGAGGTGGGTGGTCTCGTCGGATCCGTCGGGGATCGGGGCCTGCCAGGCTCCCACCCCCAGGTTGGCCTGCTCGCCGATCCCCATCCGGCGCTTCGCGATCCAGGCGGGGGACGTGAGCTCCTGCACGGGAACGCGGACATGGTCCGGGTCGCCGAGGTGCACCGCGCGATCCGCGAACGCGCAGCGCATGGCCTCGATCCACCAGTGGAAGGACCGGGCCTCCAGCCCGACAGCGTCCGGGCGCCCGAGCTCTTCATCTCCTCGGAGCTGCCCCATTCGGCCCATGCGCGGTCCCTCATCCGCTCCGACTCGGACGCGCTCCACGGCCGCCCGACGCTCCATCTCAAGGGGCAGCCCCTGGAGGATCCCGAGCATCTGCACGAGGGCCACGCCGCCGGAGCTCGGGGGCCCCATCCCGATCACCTCTCGCCCGGCGAAGCGCCCGATGACCGGCTCACGCCATACCGCTCGGTACGCCTTCAGGTCCGCGCGCGACATCAAGTTCCCGCCAGCGGCGCCCCCCGTCCTCGCGTCCGCCTCCGCGAGGTCCGACACGATGGCCTTGGCCACCGACCCCGAATAGAAGCCGTCCGGCCCCCCGAGCGCGTAGCTGCGCAGGGTCTTCGCGAGCGCCGGCTGTACGAGGGTGTCCCCCTCCGCGAGGGCCTTCCCTCCGGGATAGAACACCTGCGCCGCGCCCGGGTCAGCGCCCAAGAGCTCCCGGACGGAGTCCCGCTCGAGGGAGGCTGCGAGCCACGGGTCCACGCGGAAACCGTTCTCCGCCAGGCGGATCGCCGACTCACAGACCTGGGTGAAGGAGAGGCGTCGCGATCCGTGGGTCCTGTACAGCTCGAACAGGCCCTTCGGCGACCCCGGCACCCCGACCGCCAGGGGGGTCCTGCGGGACCGCATGGGGACCACGGCGCCGTCCTCATCCAGGTAGAGCTCCGCCGTGTAAGAGGCGGGCGTGACCTCCCGGAAGTCCAGGGTGCCAGGTTCTCCCTCGGAGGGGACCCAGACGGCGAAGCCGCCCCCGCCTAGGTTGCCGGCCTGCGGGTACACCACCGCGAGCGCCAGCGCGGTGGCCACGGCCGCGTCCGCGGCGTTCCCGCCGGCCTCGAGGACACGCAGGCCAGCGCGGGTCGCGAGCGGGTGCTCGCTCACCACGGCCCCCCGTGAGGGACCGAGCTGATCATCCATCGCGCTGAACGGATCCACCGCGGAGCAAGCGGCCCCCAGCAGCAGCAGGCCACACGCTGCCGGATGGAGCGGAGACGGCGAGGGCAAACTCAGACCCTGGGGGGGTCCTCGCCCTCCCCCAGCTCCTTGACCGCCACGCCGCGCTCGATGAGGTAGACCACCGACTCCTCGATACGAACCGCCTCGCCCTCGATCTCCACCACCACGTGGGCCTGGCTCTCCGAGATGGTCGCCGCCCGGATGTTGGGCACGACGTCGAACTTGACCCCGAGCGTGTGGGAGATCAGGGGCTCGCTGATGAGCTCCTGTGGGAACGTGCAGAAGAACTTGCGAGAGGTCATGGCGCGGGTCGGATCGGTCCTGGCAAGCCGTGGCCGAGGGGCGTGATTGCCGCCCTTCAGAGCTGGAGCCCACGCCTTCGATGGAGGGCGCGCGCGGCCAGGGCGACACATCCCACCAAAAGCGTGGCGCTCCCCGCAACCGGCCCGCGGAAGACCGAGCGTAATCCCGGGCCAATACGATCCGTTCCAACCGCCTCGTATACGGCGGGATGACGCATCCAGTCCACTCCGGCGCTCTCCATGAGGAGCGTCCTCGGGGAGACGTCGAGCAGCCGGGCGGCCACTTCCGGGGACCAGGGCGGGACCGGGCGCAGGATCCCCCAACCGCCCGCCGCTCCGTCGGCGCACCAGCAGAGAAGCACGAGCAACGAGGCACGCCCCATGGCGGCCCTCAGCCGAGGGGATGGCTCGGGCCCGGAGGGCGCGAGGGCCATCCCGCTCAGGAACAGGCCCGAGAGAACGGCCGAGGCCGCGCCTCTCCCCGGCAACCCGGCCCACGCTGCGCCCGCAGGGGTACAGGCCACGAGCAGCACCGAGGCGCCGATCCCGATGAGGAGACGGATCGGTCGCCGGTGCAGAGGCCGTGGCGACGTCGAGCGCCCCTCGCCCGCCCATGCGCCGACCAACAGCCCCGCGGCGGGGACGAAG
>CAZEFP010000285.1:0-5199 GCA_964511565.1 uncultured Planctomycetaceae bacterium | reverse complement strand
ACCGTCTCCACGGACTACGACACCTCGGACCACCTCTTCTTCGAGCCCCTGACCCACGAGGACGTGATGAGCATCGTCCACACGGTCAAGCCCAAGGGCATCATCGTGCAGTTCGGCGGCCAGACGCCCCTGAACCTGGCCAGCAGCCTCGAGAAGGCCGGCGCCCCCCTGATCGGCACCTCGGTGGACTCCATCGACCGCGCGGAGGACCGCGAGCGGTTCCAGCAGATGCTCTCGGACCTGGGCCTGCGACAGCCGCCCAACGGGATCGCCAAGAGCGTCGGCGAGGCCTTCGAGATCGCCCGTTCGATCGGCTATCCGGTCCTCGTGCGCCCGAGCTACGTGCTCGGCGGCCGGGCCATGGAGATCGTCTATGACGACGAGGCCCTCGACCGCTACATGACGAACGCCGTCCAGGCGTCTCCGGACAAGCCGATCCTCGTGGACAAGTTCCTCCAGGACGCCATCGAGGTGGACGTGGACTGCATCTCCGACGGGAACCACGTCGTCCTCGGGGCGATCATGGAGCACATCGAGGAGGCCGGCATCCACTCCGGCGACTCCGCCTGCGTCCTCCCGCCCTACACCCTCTCCGACGCCATCCAGGAGGAGATCTCCAAGGCGACCAAGGCCATGGCCAGGGAGCTCGGGGTGATCGGCCTCATGAACGTCCAATACGCCGTGAAGGACGGCGACGTCTACGTCATCGAGGTGAACCCCAGGGCCTCCCGCACGGTGCCGTTCGTCTCGAAGGCCATCGGGGTCCCCCTCGCCAAGCTCGCGGCCAAGGTGATGATGGGGAAGACGCTCGAGGAGCTTGGCTTCACCGAGGAGGTCGCCCCCGACCGCTTCAACGTCAAGGCTCCGGTCTTCCCCTTCAACAAGTTCCCCGGCACGGACATGCTCCTCTCCCCGGAGATGCGGTCCACCGGCGAGGTGATGGGCTCGGACACCGAGCTCGGCTACGCCTTCGCGAAAGCCTACGAGGCCGCGGGCCTTCGCCTCCCGCTGCGCGGACGGGTCCTGATCACGATCAAGGACGGCGACAAGCGCGCCATCGTCTCCGAGGCTCGGACCCTGGCCCAGCTCGGCTACGAGCTCCTGGCCACCGGCGGCACCTGGCGCGCCCTGCGCGCCGCTGGCCTGCCCGCTGAGCGCATCAACAAGGTCCATGAGGGCCGGCCCCACATCGTCGACGCCATCAAGAACGGGACCATCGACATGGTCTTCAACACCCCCTCGGGGCCGGGCTCGCGGCACGACGACACCTACATCCGCTCGACCTCCATCACCCAGGGCATCCCCTGCGTGACGACCATGTCCGGGATCCAGGCCGTGGTCAGCGCCCTCAACGCGCTGCACCAGGGGCCGACCTCGGTGCGACCGATCCAGAAGGAGCCCGCCCCTGGCGCGGCCAAGGGCGTCGCCGCCACCAAGTAGCCGCGACCACGCCACCCAAATGAGCGCGCGCGGGGTCGGTCGAACCGGCCCCGCGCGCGCTTGCTTCAACCGTCGAGGATCACTGCACGAGGACGTCGTCCACGTAGCCGCGCTCGTTCTTGCGGTTGGCGTTGGTGTCGAAGGTGATCCCGACCGAGCCGCTCACACCGGTGAGCGTGACCGACTGGGTCCCCCAGCTGGTGCTCGAGTAGGTCACCACCTGGGCGCCGCCGGCGCCGCCGGTGATGGTGGCCTGGATGCGCTCGCCGTTGTCATACCCGCTGGTGCGCCAGGCCCAGCTGACGGTCACCTCGGACTGGGAGGTGTTCACCGTGGTGGTGATCCCGGTCGACTTGCGGAGCTCGGCGGCGTACGTCCCCGTCAGGGCGTTGGTGCCGATGCGGGCGTCGTTGTTCTGGCGGGACCAGTTGGCGAAGGATCCGGACTCGAAGCCATCCGAGAAGATGACGCCGCCCCCTCCGCCGCCACCGCCACCGGCGGCCGTGGTGAAGCTCCAGGAGGAGCCACTCGTCACGCCGTTGGAGTTCTCCGAGTCGACCCGCCAGTAGTAGGTCGTCCCGTCGGCGAGGGTACCGGGGTCATAGGAGGTCCCCGACTGATCCGCCGACACGAGGGGCGGGGTGGTGGAGGTCCCGAAGTACACGTCGTACTGGCTCGCGCCGTTGGCCGCGCTCCAGGACAGCGTGGTGGACGCCGCGACCTCGGTGGCCCCGTTTGAGGGGGAGCCCCCGGAGACCTGGTCCGGGGCCGAACCGCCGCCGCCGCCGCCCTCCCACGTGGTCAGGTCCACCCGCCAGTTCTCGAGCGTGCAACGCATGCGGAGGGACTGGTCCAGGGTGAAGTGATCCATGCACGCGTCCTCGGAGTAGTCCATGAAGTTGCGCACCGGATCCGGGCTCCCGCAGGTGGAGCGCTCGGTCGGGGAGCACGCCGAGTAGTTGGGCGAGCTCTCGGGGTTCGTGTCGCAGCAGAGGTCACCGCTCGCGTAGCAGTTGCTGGTGCCGCAGCCCCCCTGGAAGGTGTGCTGCAAGCCGAGGTAGTGGCCCACCTCGTGGGTGCCCGTCCGCCCCAGGTCGTAGGGCGAGTAGTTGGTGTAACCCACCGCGCGCCAGAGGAGACGGACCCCGTCGAAGTCGGAACCAACCACGCCGCCGCCGTTCGGCAGGTACGCGTAGCCGAGGTTGCCGCCAGCGGTGTTCGTGTAGATGTTCAGGTAGCGCGTCGTGTCCCAGCCGATGCTCGAGGCGTAGCTGCCGCGATCGTTGTACCAGGTGCGGTTCCGGTGCCGCGTGATCCCCGTGGTGGGGTTGCCGCTCGGATCGATCGTCGCGAGGTGGAACTGGATCTTCGAGTTCGTCAGCGCCGCGAAGTCGGCGTTGAGGATGGCGACCTGCTCGAAGATGCGGGCGTCGGGAATGTTCCCCGTCCCGTTGTTCGAGTAGAGCACGTGGAAGACCACGGGAATGTCATACACGTTCGCGCTCGAACCCGACGGGTCGTAGCCCGGGTCGGGAACGGTCACCGAGTTCGTGCAGTCGCTCTGCGACCCGATGAACGCCACCGACGGAGGCATGTTCAGCGCGCCGATCCCGCACCGCTTGCCGTTGCGGCTGAAGAAGGACGAGGCGAGGTACTCGTCCCAGTCGGCGAACAGGTAGGTGCCCTGGATGTCATGGGCGAGGATGGACCCATCCTCAAGCTCGGTGACCGAGTTGCGCTGAGTCGGCGCACTCTGGTTGATCGGTGCCTGAGCAGAAACGAGCGGGGCGAGCAGGAGCACTGACGCGGCCCCGGCGGCGAGGGTCTGGATGATCATGGGTTCCGGGAGTAAGGAGTCTTGGCAGGCAATCCGAAGCAACGGATGCCCATATCTCCAAACCTATTGCCCGACCTGTGATCCGTCATGCGCTAACCGCCGGGAGGCCCGAGATGAGCCCATTCCGTCCCGAACGAGGCCACCCCCTCAGCGCCTGATTCCCGGACCGAGATCCGCCGTAGACTCGGTCCCCATGAAGTCCTTCCGCAAGGCCCTGGTGACCGGCGCGTCCTCAGGCCTTGGACGCGCCATCTGCGAGGAGCTCGCCGCGCGAGGTGCAGAGGTGATCGCCTGCGCCCGGCGGGTCCAGCTGCTCGAGACCCTCGTCGACGACCTCGAGGCCCGGGGGGCCCGGGCGAGGGCGGTGGCACTCGACGTGACCTCCCCCGCCGCGGTCCGGGAGGCGATCGCCCGCGCCGGCGACGACGGCCCCCTGGACCTCGTCCTCGCCGGCGCTGGGGTCGCCGAGCACTCCATCCAGGGGGAACGACGGGCCGATAGGACCCATCAGCTCCTCGACGTCAACCTCGCCGGTGCGGTGACCACCATCGAGGCGGGCATCGAGGCCCTGGGGGAGGCGGGGGGCACGGTCGGGGTCCTCTCCAGTCTCGCCGGCACCCGCGGCCTCCCCGGCGCCGCCGCCTACTGCGCGAGCAAGGCCGCGATCTCGACCTACCTCGAGGCCCGACAGATCGAGCTCTCCGGGCACCCCGTCCGGCTCGTGGATGTGCAGCCCGGCTTCGTTCGGACGCCCATGACCGCGCCCAACCGGTTCCCGATGCCGTTCCTCATGGACGTCGAGACCGCCGCCCGCCGCACCGTCGATGGCCTGGAGGCCGGGCACGCCGTGGTCCGCTACCCTCGGCGGCTCGCGTGGCCCTTGCGAGCCATCGCGTGCAGCGCCCCCCGCGGGCTCTGGCGCCGCCTCCTGGCCCGCAAGGGGCCCGAAGAGGGGGCGCCTGGGCGCAGCTAGACGCTGCCGGTGAGGAAGGCCTCGAGGGCGTCAACGGTCTTCCGGGGTCTGAAGAGGAGCCACTCGTGGCTGTTCTCCTCGGCCAGCACCTCGACCGACACCCGCGAGAACGCGTCGCGCAGGCCGGCCTCGATCCCCCCATGGCCCGGATAGAACTCGTCTCCACACCCGTAGAGCACGCGGACCCTGACGTCCCGCCCGCGGTCCTCGCCGATCCACCTGGCGAGGCGCCCGTAGCCGAACGCCCGGAGCCCACCGATGAGCTGGAACGCCGGTACGGGACGGCGAAGCCAGTTCCGATAGAAGCGGCCCGCCCCCTCCGCGAGGACGGCCCGGGCCGTGGGCCCGTCTCCCGACAGACCCGTGAACATCTTCGTGTTCATCCACGCCGAGCGGGCCATGAAGGCCACGGACGCGCTGGACGAGGGCTGCACCGGGTTGATGGCGAGGATGGCGGACGGCGCGGCGTCGAGCCGGGCGAGGGTGTAGCTCACCGCCCCTCCCGTGGAGTGCCCGAAGACCGGCGCTCCCGGAGTCAACACACCCCCCCGGTTCAGGGCCTCCACGGTCCGCGCCGCGAGGGCCGCGCAGGACCAGAAGTGACGGGGCGGCGTCCGCAGCCCGTTGTTCGCGAACAGGAAGGGCGCGACGACCCGCCATCCGCGCTCCGCGGCTTCCTCGAGAACCAGGCGATAGTCCAGCGGATGTCGGGCGTAGCCGTGGAGGAAGAGCACGTCACCTGCCCCCTCTCGAGCGCCCCCAGGGGGGGGCTCGACCACCGTGACCGGCACGGACTCGCCTCGAACTCGCTGCTGGATCTGGGTCGTGGACGGACGCATCGACGCCGACGATAGCGGACCCGCGGTCCGTGGCTTGCAACCTGACGCCGTGGCGGGTCTCCTTCTTGGGTCCAAATGGCCGCCGCGGCACTCTCGGCGCGGTGCACAGC
>CAZEFP010000284.1:0-5205 GCA_964511565.1 uncultured Planctomycetaceae bacterium | reverse complement strand
CACTGCTTCTCCTCGCCGAGGTGAACCCCGAGACGTTCTTCGCGGGAGCTGAGGCCCACATCCAGCGCCAGGGGAAGCCGAAGCAGACCGCCCCCAACGACGAGTTCTTCGTCGAGGGTTGGAGGGTCGCCTGCGAGCGGTCCGGGCGCTCCCCCGTCCCCATGATGGCTCAGGTCGCGACGAACTATGCCCTCGAACCCTACGCCCGGGTCATCGCCGTTCGATCCCTGGCAGCCCACGCTGACGATCCCCGGGCCAGTGGAGCCATCCGGACCACCCTCGTGGAGTCCACCGGGAACGGCTACCTCCGGATGGTCTCAGCCCAGACCGTGCTCGCGAGCTTCCCGAAGGAGACGGCCTGTGAGCTACTCACCGAGGTCAGGGGCCGCGAGTCCGACGTGAACTTCGCCCGCTTCCTCGACGACGTCATCCAGACCAACTGCCGATGACCGTCGGGATCACCGACTCCCACTGCCACGTCTGGTGGGACCAGTTCGACCCGGACCGCGACCTCGTCCTCGAGCGCGCGCGGGAAGCTGGCGTCGATCGAATGGTGGTGGTCGGCACCGACGTGGAGACCTCCATGGCCTCGCTGGATCTGGCCGCCCGCGAGCCGGGGCTCCACGGGACCGCAGGTCTGCACCCCCACGACGCGACGAAGTTCAGCGAGGAGACCCGACGCGCGATCGAGGCGCTGTGCCGGCGGCCCGACTGCGTCGCCGTGGGAGAGACCGGCCTCGACTGGTTCAAGGAGTGGGCTCCACGTGACGCCCAGCTCGACTCCTTCCGCTGGCACCTCGACCTTGCTCGCTCCCTGGACAAGCCCGTCATCATCCACTCCCGAGATGCGCACGAGGACACCCTCGCCCTGGTGCAGGGCTGCCCGGGCGTCCGCGGGGTCATGCACTGCTTCGTGATGGGTCCCGCTGAGCTCCCCCTCTACCTCGACGCGGGCATGTACATCTCCTTCAGCGGGATCGTCACCTTCAAGGGGAGCCAGGCCAATCGAGAGGCCGCGCGGCGCTGCCCAGAGGACCGGCTCCTGGTGGAGACCGACGCCCCCTTCCTGGCCCCCGCCCCCCACCGGGGCAAGCGCAATGAACCAGCGTTCTGCGCGGACACTCTCCAGTTCGTGGCGGACCTGCGAGGGACCACCGCAGAGCACCTCGCGCGCGTGACGACGGAGAACGCCTCGCGCCTGTTCGGCTTGCCGCCGCTGCAGGCGGGTCACAATTGAAGGAGCGCCCCAGGCATGACTGCCAGGGGCGCCCCTCAGCGAGCCGTCAGGCGGCTCGGCGGATCAGACTCGATCAGTTGCCGACCGGGGTCCAGATGTTGGCGTCCACCGCGGTGAGACCAAGCTGGGCGAGCGCCGGGTCGGAACCCATGTCGCTGGCCTCGGTGTAGGCGGCGTAGCAGGTGGGGACGTCGTCGAAGGCGTCGTAGACCTGGCCGACTCCCGTACCGCCAACGCGGTTCTGGGTCGACATCACGTCACCCTGCTCGTTGATGAAGAAGGCGCGGTTACCCGTCTTCGTGGTCTGGACCGGCCAGGCGTAGCAGCACCAGATGAGCTCGGCGTTGTCGGGGTCCGGGAGCGTGCCCGGGTTACCGCCAGTGCCGGCCTCGCCGATGCCCGCGATCGCCGTATCACCGGAACCGGTGGTGGCGTCGGGGAGCCAGATCTTGAAGTAGTAACCCTGACGCTCGACCACGCCGTTCGCGCCGTCGCTGACGACGTTGCCGAACTGCACGGGCAGGTAGGTCGGGTCCAGGATGTCACCGGTGGCGTTGCCGATCGCGGCGCCGCCCGAGGTGTAGACGCGGACCGGGTCGGCACCGGCGAGCTCGCCGAAGAAGCCGTACTCGCCACCGCCATCAGCGTCGGTGTCGATCGCGGCCGAGGCCTGGAGCTGCTGCTGGGCAGCGGCGATGGAACGGAGCGTCGCGATGGCGGCGTTCTCGTTGGCGGAGATGCGTGCGCTGATCAGCTTCGGGATAGCGACGGCAGCAATGATTGCGATGATGGCCACCACGATCATCAGTTCGATGAGCGTGAAACCAGCTTTGTTTGAGGTGCGATTCATCTTGTCGAGAGGTGGTAGGTTTGAGGAGGCGGAGCCCCCTGGGCCCTGCGGAAGGGACCAAGTCATTGGTTCGGATTGACAGGCGAGGTCACCTCCGCGGAGACCAGGCGAGGCTCGACATCGACAGACCGCCGAGCCAAGAGAGATTTCGTCCCCGACGATCGCGTTCCTTTAGTGGTCGTCCCTACTTTTGGGATTTATTTGGGACACCCTCGGCGGCCCGCGCCATGAGCGAGGGCCCCACCGCCGTCGGCGATGGAGCCCCCCTTTCCTGAATGTCGCAGCCGTGCCTGATCAGGTCTGCAGCGCCGTGACCATGTCGAGGATCGGCATGAAGATGGCGAGGACGACCCCCCCCACGACCACGCCCATGAAGGCGATCAGGAGCGGCTCGATCAGGCTCGTGAGTCCCTTGACCTGGGCCTTGACCTGGCTGTCGTAGAACTCGGCGATCTTCTCGAGGAGCATCTCGAGCGCGCCGGTCCGCTCACCGATGGCGATCATGCGCGTGACCATGGGCGGAAAGATCTTCTCTTCCGCCAGCGGATCCGAGAGGAGGTTGCCGCCCCGAACCGCGTCCCTTGACTCGAGGACCGCGCGCTCAAGGACCCAGTTGCCGGATGTGGCTGCAACGATCTCGAGGGTCGACATGATCGGCACGCCGGAGCGCACGAGGGTGGCGAACGTGCGGCTGAAGCGCGCCAGGCAGACCTTCTGGAAGAGGGGGCCGAAGATCGGGAGCTTGAGCGTGACGCTGTCCAGGACCCGGGTCCCCATGGGGGTCTTGCGGAACATCATGAAGGCGATGAAGGAGCCGAAGAGGCTCCCGTACACCGCGATCGCGTTGTCGCGCAGGAAGTTCGACGCGTCGAGCACAGCCTGCGTGATCAGGGGCAGGTCGATGTCCATCGAGTCGAAGACTTTCTTGAACGTCGGGACGACCCCGATCATCAGGAAGCCCGTGATGCCCAGGACGAGGATCATCGAGATGATCGGGTAGGTCATCGCCGACTTGATCTCACGCGCGAGCTCCTCCGCAGACTCCATGTAGTCCGCGAGCCGGTTGAGGATGACGTCCATCTGGCCGGAGACCTCACCGGCCTTGACCATGCTGAAGTAGAGCACCGGGAAGCACCGAGGGCACTGCTCCATGGCGGCGGACAGGTCCGAGCCGCTCCGGACGGAGTCGACCAGGGCGGAGCAGACCTTGCCCATCTCCTTCGACTCGGCCTGGTGTCCGAGCACCTCGAGGGACTCGAGCAGGGAGAGGCCCGCCCCCACCATCGTCGCGAGCTGACGCGTGAAGATGACGAGTTCCTGCTTCTTGACGCGCACCTTCGCGGTCTGAGCGCGCTCTTGCTCGGCCGCGCCAGCGAGGGTGGTCTTCCCCGCGCCGAACGGCAAGCGACGGGCCTTGTCCTCGTCCAGCCGGATGATCGTGAGGTTCTTCTTGCGGAGCTCCGAGACGGCGGCGGCCTTGGTCTCCGCCGAGATCGTGCCCTCGACGGTGGCACCGCCCGCGCTCTTCGCGGAGTACTTGAAGTCAGCCATTTTGGAGGAGGTCTGAGTGGCGTTGAAGAATCAGGGAGGGCGGGGACCGCTCAGTGCTCCTGCGTGATCCGCAGGATCTCCTGGACAGAGGTGACGCCGCGCATCGCGTTGAGGACGCCCACCCGCCGCAGGGTCAACATCCCGTCGGAGATGGCCTGGGCCTTGATGTCGTCCTTGGGCCGCCCCTCGACGACCATGCGCCGGATCCGCTGCGTCATCGGCAGGGTCTCGAGGATCGGGAAGCGCCCCTTGTAGCCGCCGGCGCAGCGGGCGCAGCCGTCGGCGTTGGGCTCGTAGAGCTGGAAGGGCGTGGCGAAGTCCTCCTCCTTGAAGCCGATCTTGAGCAGCTCCTCGCGAGGCGGCTCTTCGATCGCCACCTTGCACGAGGTGCAAAGCCGCCGCCCGAGCCGCTGGGCGCAGATGACGAGGATCGAACTGGAGACCATGAAAGGGTCGATCCCCATGTCGATGAGGCGGGTGATCGTCGCGGCCGCGTCATTGGTGTGGAGCGTCGTGAGCACCAGGTGCCCGGTGAGCGCCGCCTTGATCGCGATGTCCGCTGTCTCCTTGTCTCGGATCTCCCCCACGAGGACGATGTCGGGGTCCTGGCGGAGGATGGATCGCAGCGCGCCTGCGAAGGTGGTGCCCCGTTTGGGGTTGACCGGGACCTGGTTGATCCCGTCCATCCGGTACTCGACCGGGTCCTCCACGGTGGTCACGTTCACCTCGGGGTGGGCGACCGCGGCGACGCAGGAGTAGAGCGTGGTCGACTTACCCGAGCCGGTCGGCCCCGTCACCAGCACCATCCCGTAGGGCGAGTGAATGGCGTCCTCGACGTCCTGCAGCGACTGCTCCTCGAAGCCCATCTTCGAGAGGTCCATCGAGATGCTGCCGCTGTCGAGGATCCGGATGACCGACTTCTCTCCCCCGACGACCGGGAGCACGGAGATCCGGAAGTCCACGGTGCGCCCCTGGTACTTGATCCGGAACTTGCCGTCCTGGGGGGCGTTCCGCTCGGCGATATCGAGCTGGGCGAGGATCTTGAGTCGACTGGAGAGCGCGGGCAGTAGCGCCTTCGGAGGCGTCATGATCTGGCGCAGGCGACCGTCGATCCGGTAGCGGACCCGGAGGTTCCGGTCCCCCGGCTCGATGTGGATGTCGCTCGCCTTGTCCCGCAGGGCCCCGAGGATGATCGCGTTGGCGAGCTTGACCGCCGGCGCGTCGGCGCCGTCGAGGTCCGCCATCTCGATGTCTTCGGCCTCGTCGCCCTTGACCTCGATCTCGTCGGTCTCCCCAACCTTCTCCATGAGCTCGTCGACGGAGGTCCCGCCGCTGAGCACGCGCTTCAGCGCGCTGTTGACCATGGAGCGGTGCGAGAACACCGGCCGGATGTGGCAGTGGGTGACCCGCTTGAGGTCGTCGAAGAGGAGCACGTCGAAGGGATCGGAGACCGCGATCGTGAGCACGTCGCCGGTCTTCGCGACCGGGATGAAGCCCCGCTCTCGGCAGAGCTCGGGGGCAACGGTGTCCACGACGGCGGCGTCGAGCTCGACGCGCCGAAGGTCCA
>CAZEFP010000283.1:0-5208 GCA_964511565.1 uncultured Planctomycetaceae bacterium | reverse complement strand
ACGTGCAGGAGAAGTTCGAGGCGCTGACCAAGTCGACGATCATCGAGGGCTTCGGGATGAGCGAGACCTCGCCCGTGACCCACGTGAACCCGCTCTACGGAACGCGCAAGATCGGCTCCATCGGGATCCCGGTCTCGAGCACCGACTCGAAGATCGTGGACGCCGAAGACGACTCCAAGGAGCTCGGCGTGGGTGAAGAGGGGGAGCTCCTCGTGCGCGGCCCGCAGGTGATGCAGGGCTACTGGAACCGCGAGGAGGAGTCCGCAGAGGTTCTCGCCGGCGGCTGGATGCACACCGGCGACCTCGCCTCCATGGACGAGGACGGCTTCTTCCGCATCTGCGGGCGGAAGAAGGACATGATCAACTGCTCCGGCCTGAAGGTCTTCCCCGACGAGGTGGACGAGGTGCTCATGGGGCACCCGGCCGTGCTCGAGGCGGCGACGATCGGCGTGCCGGACCCCGAGCGGGGCGAGACGGTGAAGTCGTTCATCGTCCTCAACGAGGGCGCCACGCTGAGCGCCGAGGAGGTGGAGAAGTACGCCCGCGAGCACCTCGCCGCGTACAAGATCCCGCGCAAGGTGGAGTTCATGGATGAGCTGCCGAAGAGCTCGGTCATGAAGATCCTGCGCCGCGAGCTCCGCGACCGGGAAGAGCAGAAGGGCTGAGGCCAGCGGCCGATCGCCGCGCGCGCCGGGGCTCGACCTGGCGCGCAATGAAGAAGGGCGGGCTCCCGATCATCGGGAGCCCGCCCTTCTTCTGTGGCGCGTTGCAGTGGGGCGGCCCTCGAGGGGGCCGCGCGCCCTCAAATCAGAACGCCCAGGTGAGCCCGAAGGTCAGGTAGATGCCGGACTCGAACAGCTCGCCGTCGTAGGTGGAGGGCTCTTCAAAGCCCGGGACCCCGGGGTAGGGGTCGAGGACGAGCTGATCCTTGGTCGGGTTGAGCGAGTACTCGTAGAAGGCGCCGAAGTCAGCGGTCAGCCCCTCCTGGATCAGGTACGACGCGCCAGCGACGAACCCGAGGGTGAAGAACTCCGTGCCCTCGAGGGAGATCTCCTCGGTGACCGGGCCGGAGAAGGGGTTCGCCCCGTACCGAGCCACGCCGTCGGCCTTGACCTCCGGGACGAAGCCGAGCTGCACGCCCGCGAACGGACGGAGTCGGTTGGCCTCGTCGATCGGGTCGAGCTGGTAGCGGGCCTCGACGATGAGGTGGGTGGTCCCGAAGTCGTCCAGGTCCACGTCCGCGGACAGCGGCCGGGTGGGCTCCGGATCGAAGATCCTGTGCTCGAGGATCGCGCCGAGCAGGAAGTTGTTCGTCATGTACCGGAAGTACTTGACCCCCATCCCGAAGACCGGATCGAGGTCGGTCTTCGACTTGCCGACGTCGTTCGGGGGAGTCGCGAGTCCGCCCTGCCCGTTCTCGAGGGTCACGGTCGCCTCCGCGAAGGCCCAACCCGAGGACACACCGACGAGGTTCTTCCCGGTCATGTCCTCCGGCCATGCGATGTCCTTGTGGATCATGGAGCAGGACACCAGGCCGGGGGCGGCGAGCCCTGCAAGGGCGACGACTCGGAGGAGCTTGGTCATGGGGGGGAGGGCCCAGGCAGGGCCATATCCGGATGGGGATGAAGGAGGCCGTCGCCGCTGGGGGGGGCGGCGGGCGAACCATATTGTGCAAAATTCACGCCCGGGTCGCGAGCGGCCCGGGCGTGAGTGCGTGTCAGCGCGGTCGGGGAAACACGATCCCTCAGGCTGCGCTGGTCTCGTCGCCCGAACTGCCTCCCGTTGAGGTCGGCTCCGCGGGGGTCGGCCTGGAGTCGTCACCGAGGCGCCGGAGCCCCATGGGGACGGTCGGCTCCAGGGCTCGCTCGGCGTAGGCCTCGAGGCTGAAGGAGTCCACCTCGACCACCGCGGCGCGGGCCTCTCCGGCACGGTCGATCAGCTCCCGCTCCGAGGCGGTGATGATCCCCAGCCTCAGGGCGTCGTCGGCCATGGCCGCGGGGGCTCGCTTTGTGATCTTCTTCTTCTTCACCGCGTCTCGGATCCGGCGCTGGACCTCATCGGCCTCGGTGCAGAGCACCAGCGCGTGCTCGAGCTGCCCCAGGGACTCGTCGAGGGCCGTGGGGATGTACATGCCGCTGGTCATGCGGTCCCGCTGCTCCCCCGGCATCTGCATGGCGCGGGCGACCCGCTGCATCATGCGATCGCTCGGCCCGGTGGACATCACGTTGAAGCGCGACCACAGCGCGATCGGGCCGCGGAAGAACCACCCGAGCAGGGGGACGTTGAAGTTGCTGAAGATCCCGTCGAAGCCCTTCTGGATCTCGGCCAGGCAGGTCTGCATGGACCAGTGGAGGTAGGGGAGGTCCTCCTTCCGGCGCCCCTCGGCCTCGAAGCGGCGCAGCACGGCGTTGCCCAGGTAGAGCCAGGAGAACACGTCCGCGAAGCGGCCCGTCAGGGCCTCCTTTCGCTTGAGGTCGCCGCCGAGCATGGCCATCGCCATGTCCGCCATGGTGGCGAAGGAGGCGGAGGCCCAGGAGAGCTTCTTGTAGTAGCCCGCCGCCGGCCCGGAGACCGGGGAGGTCGCGAGGGCGCCGCGGGTCATGGACAGCACCACGGAACGCGAGGCGTTCCGCACCACGTGTCCGATGTGCCCGAAGAAGGCGCGGTCGAACCCGGCGGTGTCGCCCTTCTCCACGGCCTGAACCTCGTCCCAGGCGTAGGGGTGGCAGCGGATGGCACCCTGGCCGAAGACGATGAGCGTCCGGGTCAGGATGTTGGCGCCCTCCACCGTGACGCTGATGGGCGTGGCCATGTAGGCGTGGGCCAGGGGGTTCCGCGGGCCCATGGAGATGGCCTTGCCGCCGAGGATGTCCATGGCGTCCGTCAGGGTCTGACGCGCGATCTCGGTGAAGTTGTACTTCGCCATGGCGGTCACCACGGCGGGCTTGGCCCCACCGTCGAGTCCGCCGCAGGTGGTCCGCCGCGCGGCCTCCAGGATGTAGGTCTTGCCGGCGATGCGGGCGAGGCCCTCCTCGATGCCCTCGAACTTGCCGATGGCGATGCCGAACTGCTTGCGGACCGCCGCGTAGGCCCCCGACAGGCGGGTCATCATCTTCACGGTGGCGGTGCTCGAGGCGGGCAGCGAGATGCCGCGGCCGGCGGCGAGGCACTCCATGAGCATCCTCCAGCCCTGGCCGAGCCCGTCGGCGCCGCCGATCACGACCTCGTTCAGGCGGACCTCGACGTCGTGTCCCTCGGTCGGGCAGTTGTAGAACGGGACGCCGAGGGGATCGTGCCGCTTCCCGAGGACCACGCCGGGCGCGTCGGAGGGGATCAGGGCGCAGGTGATGCCCACGTCCTCGCCCTTGCCGAGGTGGTTGTTCGGGTCGCGCAGTCGGAACGCGAGCCCGAGGACCGTCGAGATGGCGGCCAGGGTGATGTAGCGCTTGCGCCAGTTCAGGCGCACCCACAGCTCGCCGTCGCGCTCGAAGACCTCACCGCTGGAGGACATGGCGCCGGCGTCGGAGCCGGCGTTCGGCTCGGTGAGCGCGAAGCAGGGCATGTCGATGCCCTTGGCGAGGCGCGGGAGGTAGTGGTCCTTCTGCTCCTGGGTCCCGTAGTGGGTGAGGAGCTCGGCGGGGCCCAGGGAGTTGGGGACCATCACCGTGATCCCGAGGGGGCCGGAGCGCGAGGAGAGCTTGGACACCACGGCGCTGTTCATGGAGGCCGAGAAGCCCTTGCCGCCGTACTCCTTGGGGATGATGAGGCCGAAGAAGCCCTCGTCCTTGAGGTACTGCCACACGGGCTCGGGGAGGTCGCGGGTCTGGAAGACCTCCCAGTCGTCCGTCATCCGGCAGACCTCCTCGCACGGGCCGTCGAGGAACTCGCGCTCCTCCTCGGTCAGGTCGGGGTAGGGCTCCTTGACGAGCTTGCTCCAGTCGGGGTTGCCGCTGAAGAGCTCGCCGTCGATCCACACCGTGCCGGCCGTCAGCGCCGTGCGCTCCGTCTCGGAGATGACCGGAAGGAACTTCAGGGCCTTCATGACCGCCATCACCGGACCGGAGATCAGCACGCGCCGGATGGCCGGCACGTTGAAGACCGTCATGACCGCCGCGTAGGCGAGGAACCACTTCCAGCTCAGCAGCCCGACGACGAGGACGGCGCCGGCGGCGGTCCACGCCATGAGCGGCGCGGCGACGAACCCGAGTCCCAAGGCGACGACGAGCGCGCCGAGGAGGATCCAGAGCGGGCTCACAGCTTGGAGGAATCCGATCAGTGCGAAGGGTGCAATCATGAGGGCGGCGGTGGCAGTGGCTTGCGGTGTGGCCGGCGGCCGGGGGGCGCGATGGCCCCCGGTGGACGTCGGTGGTTCAGGCGGAGTTGGCTCCCGAGGGGAGCGCGGCGAAGGCGCCGAGGCACGCGGAGTGGATCGAGTCCTCGATGAGCGCCTCGCGGTCGAGGCTGATGTCGATGCGCTGGGCGATGAGCAGGGAGACCAGCCCGTGCAGGGTGGACCAGACGATGGCGCCGCGTCGCGCTGCCTCCTCGGCGGGGAGCGCGGTCAGCTCGGCGAAGACGTCGAGGCTCCTGCGCGCGCGCCGGTAGGCGTCCACGGGATACCGCTCCATCTGCTCGGCGCGCAGCATGAACATGATCTCGTAGTACTCGGGGCGCTCGAGCCCGAAGTCGACGTACGCCCGCGCCACGTCGCGCAGGAGCGACAGGGCGTTGCCGTCTCCGCCGGCGACCTCGACGACCCGACGGTTGAGCTCCTCGAAGCCCTCGTCGATGAGCGCGTAGATCAGCGAGTCCTTGCTCTTGAAGTGGAGGTAGATGCTCGTCGCCGTGCACCCGACCGCTGAGGCGATCCGCCGCGTGGACAGCGCCGCGTAGCCCTCGCCCTCGAGGAGCGCGCGCGCCTCCTGGAGGATGGCCTCCCTCAGGGGGGTCGCCGGGTCACGGGTCTGACGGGAGGGGGACATGGGCTTCGGGCGGGGGCGGACGTCTGGGTGCGGTTTCCAGGGCTGGCCAATCAGGCGCGGTGGGGCGGCCTCGCTGGTGCATCCGGCTTCCGGCTACTTGGTGGGCTCGCTGCTGCGCCGGGCGCCGCTGGTGGCCGCGGCGGTGGCGGGGCGGCTGCGCAGCGATCCGGCGGTTGGTTCAGCCCGGCTGGCGCGGGCGGGCTGGCAGGCCCTCTGGCCCCTGGAG
>CAZEFP010000282.1:0-5216 GCA_964511565.1 uncultured Planctomycetaceae bacterium | reverse complement strand
GGGCGCCGCGGCCGTCCATCGCTGCGGGTCCCGCACCTCGGCGTATTCGAGCTCGACGCCAGGGGCGGACACTCCGTCCTTGAGCTGCAGCGACAGGGAGCCTGCGTCACGGTCCCCCGCCGCCCAGGCCGCCTTGGCCGCCGTGAGCCCGCGGTGGAGCGCCCGCGCCGTCTCCCGGGCCCCGTCATCGAGCAGCGCGTTGCGAGACGACATGGCGATCCCGGTCGCCTCCCGCACCGTCGGGCACCGGACGATCTCGGGGGCACCCCCGCGCCGGTCCGCAACGTGCTGCACCACGAGGCACTGCTGGAAGTCCTTCGCACCGAAGTAAGCGCGGGTCGGCTCCACCACGTCGAAGAGCCGGTCGACGATCGTCGCGACCCCCTCGAAGTGGCCCGGGCGGAACTCACCCTCGAGGCCTTCGGCGCTCGGACCCGGTGGGACGTGGGCCGCGGCGGGGAGCCGCCCGTCCACCAGCTCGCCGGGAAAGAAGCCCTCGAGGCTCCCCGTGAACACCATGGCGCAGCCGACGCCGGCGAGGAGCCGGGCGTCCCCCTCGAAGTCCCGGGGGTACTTCTCGAGGTCGGCGGGGTCGTTGAACTGGAGGGGGTTGACGAAGACCGAGACGCAGGCGAGGTCGTTCTCCATGGCCGCGCGTCGGACGAGCTCGAGGTGGCCCTCGTGCAGCGCGCCCATGGTGGGCACGAAGCCGATGGTCGCGCCCGCGGCTCGGGCTGCCTCGCACCAGGCCCGGGCCTCGGCGGGCGAGTCGAGGCGGGCGAGACCGCCGCTCTGCTGGAGGAAAGCGAGCTGGTCCGAGACCGTGCGCCCCGAGCGCGGCAGGCGCTGGTCGGGGGCCACCTCCTTGAGCGGGGTCAGGACAAAGGGCCGCTCCTCCATGCGGGGGTGAGGCAGCTGCAGCGACGCCCCACGCTCGGCGAGGAAGGCCCCCTCCTCGTCCAGGGCGTAGAGCAGGTCGAGGTCGAGGACGCGCGGCCCGCGAGGCTCCTCGTTCGCGCGGTCGCGGCCGAGGTGCGACTCGATGCCCTGGAGTCGATCCAGCAGCGCCGTCGGGGTGAGAGTGGTCTCCACCAGCACGGCTCCGTTCGTGTAGTCCGGCTGCTCGGCGGGCCCCCCCACCGCGTCCGTCCCGTGCCAGTGCGATCGACGGAGGATCTGGATGTCGCCGTCGCGCTCCAGCAGGGAGAGCGCCCGCTTGAAGGTGCGCTCGGGCTCCCCGATGTTGGCGCCCAGGGCGATGGCCGCCGTGATTCTCGACCTCACCATCTCGGTCGCGCCGTCAGGCGGCCTCCCGATCGGGGCCGTGGGCGGAGGGCTCTCGCCCCGCGCGGAGCCCGGAGATCAGACCCCAGCCGACGTACCAGATGCCGAAGCAGAAGAGGAACAGCACCGGCGCGAGGTAGAGGCCCAGCATGAAGAAGACGATGGGGACCAGCGCCCGCCGGCTCTGCATGCCGCCCAGCCGCGTGGCGAGGTGCACGTAGCGGACGCGGCTGACCATGAGCAGCGCGAGCGCAGGGAGCATGAGCAGGATCGTCGGCAGCAGCAGGTACTGCGTCATTGCGTCGCGCCACGGCGCCGGCAGGATCGACAGCCCGCGCCCCAGCGGCGTCGGCTGAGCGCCGGAGCTCTCGATCGCACCGCCCAGCGAGAGGAACATCAGGACCGTGGAGATGAGCATCCCCGCGGCCGCCGGCGAGGGGAGCCCCGAGAACTCCGAGTGCTCGTCGTCTCCCTCCGCGTTGAAGCGGGCCAGACGGAGCACCACCATGAGCGCGAAGGCCGCAGCGCAGATGAAGTGAATCCGCGGATGGAGCAGCCCTTCGTGCTCTAAAAGCACTTTTGCGACCATCGCGGGGGCCACTCCGAAGGTCACCGCGTCGGCCAGGGAGTCCAGCTGCGCCCCGAGGTCGCTGAAGCTGTTCGTCAGCCTCGCGACCTTGCCGTCGAGGATGTCGAAGACCCCGGCCGCGAGGATCAGCCAGCACGCCGTCTCGAGGTTCTGCTCGAAGACGGCCTGCTCGGCGCTGCGGGCCAGGGCGTCGATGGCCTTGGAGATCGCGAGGAGCCCCAGGCCCGCGTTCGCGAGGGTCAGTGCGTTCGGCAGCAGGGAGATCGGCCGCCGGGGAATCTTCGGTGAAGGTGACATCTCGGCCACGAGATTACCCGCCAGTGGTGCCGCGGGGCGGCCGTGACCTTAGGATCCGCGGCATGAGCGAAATCGTCAGCATTCACGGACGCGAGATCCTGGACTCGCGCGGTAACCCGACCCTCGAAGCGGAGGTCCTCCTGTCCTCCGGCGCCTACGGCCGCGCGGCCGTGCCCTCGGGCGCCAGCACCGGGATCTACGAGGCCCACGAGCTGCGGGACGGAGAGGGCCGCTACGGCGGCAAGGGCGTCCTCAAGGCGGTCGAGAACGTCAACACCGAGATCGCCGATCGCCTCGCCGGCGAGGACTCCCTCGACCAGGGCGCGGTGGACCGCGCGATGATCGAGCTGGACGGCACGGACAACAAGAGCCGGCTCGGCGCCAACGCGATCCTGGCCGTCTCCCTCGCCAACGCCCACGCCGCGGCGGACGAGTGCGGCCTGCCGCTCTACCGCTACCTCGGGGGCGCCGCGGCCCACGTGCTGCCCGTGCCGATGATGAACATCCTCAACGGCGGCGAGCACGCGGACAACAACGTGGACCTGCAGGAGTTCATGGTCATGCCCATGGGCGCGACGTCCTTCACCGAGGGGCTGCGCATGGGCGTCGAGGTCTTCCACGCCCTCAAGGGCGTGTGCAAGAGCCGCGGCCTGAACACGGCCGTCGGCGACGAGGGCGGCTTCGCCCCCAACCTGGAGTCGAACGAGAAGGCCCTGGAGCTGATCGTCGAGGCGGTCGAGTCCACCGGGCTCCAGCCGGGCCGGGACATCAAGCTCGCCATCGACGCGGCCGCCAGCGAGTTCTATCGCGACGGCAAGTACCACGTGGACGGTCAGGCCCTGAGCAGCGACCAGCTGACGGGCTACTACAAGGACCTCTGCGACCGCTATCCGATCTTCTCCATCGAGGACAGCCACGACCAGGACGACTGGGACGGCTGGACCGGCATGACCAAGGTCACCGGCGACACGGTCCAGATCGTCGGCGACGACCTCTTCGTGACGAGCGTGGATCGCCTGCGGGAAGGGATGGAGAAGGGCGCGGGCAACGCGATCCTGATCAAGGTCAATCAGATCGGCACCCTCTCCGAGACCCTCGCGACCATCGCGCTCGCTCACCGTCACCGGCTCCGCTGCGTGATCTCCCACCGCTCCGGCGAGACCGAGGACACGACCATCGCGGACCTCGCCGTGGCGACCAACTCCGGCCAGATCAAGACCGGCGCCCCCTGCCGCAGCGACCGCACCGCCAAGTACAACCGCCTGCTCCGGATCTCGGAGGAGCTCGGCGCCAGCGGCCGGTACGGGCCGCGGGACCTCACTTCCGCCCCCTGATGGAGCGCGTCTAAGCCCTTGGCCGCCAAGGGACACCATGACGGCCTCGCAAGACGGGCGGGCCTCCCCCTGGGGAGGCCCGCCTTGTTGCTTGTGGAGGGGGGACGGCATGTCCCATGCTGAGAGCCATGGCGACCGTCCGCCCCATCCCCTCACCGCTCCCGATCCGCATCTTCAAGTCGGCGATCTCCTGGTCGCCGGTGTGGGTCCCGGCGCTTCTCTTCTGGCAGATCTCGGTCGGGGGGCTGCGCCCAGCCCTCGCCGAGCAGAAGCGCCTGGAGCAGGAGCGACCGAGGGTCGAGGAGCGACACGAGGAGACCTCGCAGGAGTTCGAGGTCATGTCCGCGGAGCATCGGGCCTGGGACGACCCGGTCTACCGGGAGCGGCGCCGCCGCGCGGCTCGCCCTGACGACGAGGCCGAAGCCGGCACCCGCTGAACCCGGTGACCCCGGCGGGGTCACCGACTTCCTCCTCGCCCGCACCCGGCCCTCGCCACCGGGAGCACTTCGTGGCATCGTCTCCCCCATGGCCGCCCACGCCACCACCTGGATCTGGTTGACGCTGATCGCGTTGGCGCCGCCGGCTGCCGGAGCCTCCGCGCCGCGGGCAGCGTGTCCGCTCGCCGTGGCGGATGAGGGGCCCCTCAGGAACAGCACACCCCTCCCCGACCAGAGGATCGCCGCCGCGGCGCTCCTCGCGGGCGACGAGGCCTGGGGCGCCTCACTGTCCGCGGGCGAAGCCGACCGCGACTCCGCCCGCGTGCGCGCCTTCGATGGCTGGCGCAACGCGCTGCTCCTGTCGAAGGCGGGGGACGGGATCCGACTCCTCGCGGACCCAGAATCACGGCAGGCGTGGCTCCCGGACCCGGACCAGACCCACGAGCGCCGCTCGGAGGACGCTGCCGTCGCCGTGCAACGCCGGCTCGCCGCGATTCCCGCCGGAGCCCGGAGCGCGTGGGTCGCACGCTTCGCCCCGGGCGCTGACGTCGCCCTGCGCCGGGAGCTGAGCCGGGAGACCGTTTCCCCCACCGGTCTCGCCGGGGTCGAGCGGAGCTTTCCCTGCACGCCCTCTGCCTGCCGCGCAGCCCTCGCCCTCGTGGACCTCGAGCTCGAGGAGGGACGCCCGTTCAGCGCCACCGTGTGGGCCGACCGCGCCGCGCGCCACGCCCGGCTCGGGGGAGACACGTGGGCCGACGGCGAGGGGAGCGCGGCCCTCGCAGCGGTGGCCCGTCGGCGGCGCGCCATCGCCGGCCAGGGCGCGAACCTCTTCGTGGGAGACCACTCGCGCCCGCAGGCACCCTTCCCCGGCGGCGGCGCGCCCCCGGGCCCCCCCCCGGCCCTGCGCCTGGAAGCCTTCTATCGCATCAGCGGCATCGACCGAACGCCCCAGGAGCCCTTCGGGCGCGGCCTGGGGTCGGGGCTGGCCTTCTTCACCGACGGGAGCCTGCTCGTCCAGGGCGCGCAGGGCATCCTCCTCATCGGCCCGGAGCACGGCGGCTGGAGCGTGCACACCCGCGGGAGCGTCGACGAGATCTTCGGGACGAACCGCCCGATCGTGCGGGCCTCGGCATCGGCGGGAGGGTGGAAGTCCTACCCCGCCAGCGACGGGGTGTTCGCCGCGCTCGTCTACGGTCGCGGGGATCGGCGGCGGCCCTTCCTCGACATCGAGGTCCCCCCCGCGGGGACCACCCTGGGCCTGCTGCGCCACGCTCC
>CAZEFP010000281.1:0-5227 GCA_964511565.1 uncultured Planctomycetaceae bacterium | reverse complement strand
CGCCCCTCTTGCGCTCCAAGCCTCATCCCTCAGACTGGCCTGTCCAGGAACTCAGGCGGGCGGAGACGCCAGGTCGCGCCGAGGTCCCGCTCGCATCTCCCGACCGCTCACGCCAACAGATGACCCACCCCTCCTGGACGAAGAGCTCCGCGTTCGCGACCGGGTGCTTCGTGACCCCGATCGCGTTCTTCGGCCTCGGCTTCGTCGTTGCACTCGTTGGTGGCCAGGTCCACGTCAACCTCGTCGGACTCATCTGCCTCGGCCTGACAGGCGGCGTGATCGGCCGCTTCATACTCGCTGCCTATGAGGCGGGCCGGCAGGACGAAGCCGACGGTCCGGCGTCCGCGTCGACCCCTGCTCCTCCACAGCGACCGAGGCCCACTCCTTTCACCTGGGCCTGGGGTCCCCAGGAGGAACCGCCCACCAACCGGAAGGCACTGGAGACTTTCTCTCGCGTCACCTGGGCCCGGCTTCACCATGGACTGGCCGTCGAAGAGACAGTGACCGTGGCCACCCTCGAGGCGCCCTCTCCCGCGGAGATGACGCTCCGGGTCGAGGCCCGAGAGGGCGAGGACGAGGTGATCGTCCGCCTCACGGATGAGCTGGGTGAGGTCTTCAGCCCCACCGGGCCCTGGCGCGGATCGGATGGGCCGAACGCTGGCCTCGCCGCCATGCACGGCGTCGTGGAGCGGCTCCGCCAGGAGCGACTGATCCACGCCCTCCGGAGCGACGGCGAGCACGCGCTGATCCCGGCCGACGAGCTGTCCAAACTCATCGAGCGAGACCCTGACGCCCGAGTCCGCTCCTGGCTCGGCACCCACGACCGCGGCTAGCCAATGACGTCTCCCGCCCCAAGGCGCCGTCGACCGGCAAGCGGTCCCCTGGACCTCCTCCTTCGACCCATCTCTGTCGGGCTGGTTCGCTTCGAGCGGCCGCTCAGCTGGATCGCCGTCATCTGGTCCGTCCTCAGCATCGCGGCCCACGCGCGCTTCATCTCGCTCCCCGACGTCCCGTACATCACGGACCGCAACGCCTGGATGGTCGCCGCGCCGTGGAACGCGATCTGGTGGGGCTTCCTCCGGCCCGGGATCGAGCGCCGCACTGCGGAGTTGAAGGGGGAGCCTGGGGCTGACGAGGAACCCGAGTGACGGTAAGGAGCGGCCAAGGGGCGTCGTAATGGAGACCGTCCTGGACGCCCTCTATCTGGAGCCTGTCGTCGCGGCCTCATCGGGCGACAGCTGGCGCGGAATGCCAGCAGCATCGTCCCAAGGACGCCCGGATAGGGATTACCCTATACACATGAAGCGCCCTGCCCCCCGCGTCCTCCTCGCCTGCTCGCTCGTCTGCTCGCTCGTCGGGGCAGCCTCGGGGCAGCTGACCCCAGAAGCGGTGGTGACCTCTCCGGCCGCCGCCTCCGACGACGGCCTCGGAGCCTCCGTCGCGCTCGACGGCGACACCCTCGCCCTGGGGGCGAGGATGAGGGCTCCGCTGACATCCTCGGGCCCGGGGAGAGTGGAGGTCTACCGGGGCGCGGGTCCTGGCTGGGTCCTCGAGGCGACCCTCTCGCCTCCGGCCGGGAGCCCCGCCGACGAGTTCGGGGCAGCGGTCGCCCTGGACGGGGACACCCTCGTGGTCGGCGCCCCCTACGCCGACCACCTCGCACCAACGGGCGGCGCCGCCTACGTGTTCGTCCGGCAGGGACACACCTGGACGCTCCAGCAGGAACTCTTCCCCACCGGCATCGGTCCGGGCCACACGCTCGGCAGCGCCGTCGCCGTCGAGGGGGACCGCCTCCTCGTTGGCGCAGACGGGGGAGTCGGGCAGGCCTTTGTCTTCGAGCGGACCGGCGCGGTCTGGACCCAGACCCAGCGGCTCCAACCGGCCGGGCTCACCAGCCCCGATCAGTTCGGGAGCGCGGTGGACCTCGACGGTGATCGACTGGTGGTCACCGCACCTGTCCACGGTGGCGGTGGGCACCATGCCGGCGCGGCCTTCGTCTTCGAGCACCAGGCCGGCCAGTGGAGTGAGGTCCAACGGCTCTTCGGGACACCCGACATGCTGATCGGCATGGCCGTCGCGCTGGACGGTGACTTCCTGGTCGCCACGAACTTCCCGGCGTCCCCCAGCCAGCTCTTTGTCTGGAGCCGGAGCTCCGGAGCCTGGGTCCCCGAGCCCCCCCTGCAGGCCAGCGCAGGCGCCCGATGGCGCGCGGTCGATCTCGAGGGGCAGCGGCTCGTGGTTGGAGGCTGGCCCGATCGCTCCTCCCTCTTCGAGCGCCAGGGTGGCCAATGGGTCGAGACCCTGCAGCTCCGGGAGACCGCCGGAGTGACCGCCCTTGGCGGGCAGTGGATCGCCCTGGATGGTGACCAGGTGGCCGTGGGCGCACGGGACCGTGGAGCCACCAGCACCGGCGGCGCATTCATCTTCCACCTCTCAGGGCGAGAGGTCACCGCGTTCTGCGACGCCCTCCCGAACTCCACGGGCGCCGCGGCCTCGCTCGGGCTGGAGGGGTCGCTGAGCGTGGCGGCCAACGACGCGCGACTGCACGTGCTCGGCGGCCCGCCTTCGTCGGTCGCGCTCATGACCTACGGCGCCAGCGCGAGCGGGGTCCCCTTCGCCAACGGGCTGCTGTGCATCGACCCGCTCCAGGGCGTTCACCGGGTGACGACCACGGGGCTCGATGGGGCCGGACGCGGGACGATCCCCCTGGACCTCAGCGGACTGAGCGGCCCCGGCGCCATCTCCGCCGGGGAGAGCTGGGTCTTCCAGGCCTGGTACCGGGATCCCGCGGCGGGTGGCGCCAACTTCAACCTCACGAACGCCCTGCGGGTCCGCTTCACCCAGTGAGCCCCTCTGGCCTCGGGGCAGCAGGGCGCCCTCCCCGTCTCCACCTCGGCCGCACGGCCCCGCTTCCTCAGCCGCGCTCCGACTCGAGCGCCTCGATGCGCTCCCGGAGGCGCTCGTTCTCGGCGACGAGAGCCTCCACCCCGGAGGCCTGGTCAGGCTCCTCGGCCCGCTCCACGATCTGGTCGCGGGTCAGGTAGACGCCGCTCAGCATGGAGGTCTTCACGTGGGCCCTGTGGAGGTCGCCGCGCTGGTCTCGGTAGACGATCTGGTAGATGCGCGAGTCCTTCTCGCCGAACCAGCCCGGACCGAAGGGGTCCCAGCTCCGGTCCACCAGCTCCCAGCCCTGGTCGCGCACGTAACGCTCGACCCGGTCCCCGTCGAGCCCCCCTGCCATCAGCCGAATCCCCAGCGCAACGACGATGGCGAGGGCCATGAGTCCTCCGATCTCCATGGCTCCAGCGTACCCAAGCCCTGGCGACATATTCATCCGATCCGGGGTCCTTCGAGGGTCGTCCGGAGTGGCCTCGAGACCGGCTCCAGCCCGCGTCGCGCGGACGTCGCGGTCCATGACGACGCGGGGCCCCACGAGCATCGCTGCTCGCGGGGCCCCGCGCGATTCGGACCCGGCTCCCCGCTCAGCCCTGCATCAGGTCGAGCAGGTGCTGCGCGCGCTTGGCGCTCTGGGTCCCCTGGTACTTCTCGGCGATCTTGGCGAGCTTGCGGTCGATCCCCTTGGCCTTGAGGCCCTTGTCGAAGAGCATCGCCTCGGCCTTGGCGAAGAGCTTGGCGGCCTCCATCTCGGGCTTCATCTCCGCGGAATCGAGGGTGGCCTGCAGCGCCTCCACGCGCGCCTCGAGCGCCTCCTCACCGGAGAGCCCCTTCTTCAGGTCCCCGAGGAGGTCATCGGCCTCGATCACGAAGCCGTGGTCGACCATCCACTGAACCCGATCGACCTTGCCGCCGGCCCGCTCGCGGAGCTCGGCCGCGAAGGCCGTGGCCGCGTCGGCGTCGTCACCGCCCTTGGCCGCGACCTTCTCGGCCTCGGCGATGCCCTTGGCGAGGTCGCCCTTGTGGAAGGCCTTGTACGCCTTCTTGAGCGACTTCGGCAGGTCCGCGGGTCCCTTCGACGCCGCCTTGACCTCGGCGGCCACGAGCTCCTCGATCTGCGAGTGCAGCTTGGTCGAGTAGCCCTTGAGGATCACCTTGCCGCTCGAGTCGAGCAGGGCGAAGTTCGGGATCCCCCGCAGGCCCACGTTGAGCGGCCGCTCGGTGGTCCACATGGCGTTCGTCCCCAGCCACTTCTTCTCCAGGGCGAAGCGCTCGACCTTGGCGGCGTCAGCGCCCTGGACCTCGACGAAGAGGACGTTGACGGCGTCCCCGTACTCTTCCGACATCTTGAGCCCCGCAGGCACGGCGGAGCCAATGCAGGGGCCTCAGCGCGTGCCCCAGAAGTCGATCAGCGTGGGCTTGCCCTTGAGGTCAGCGAGGCTCTTGGCGCCCATTCCGTTCAGGATCGGCTGGCGGAACTCGTAGGCCGGCGTGGAGCCGACCTCGACGCCTTCGCTCTGGACGGGCAGCGCCGCGTTGGCGGCGAGGACCAGCCCGAGGGCGAGGGAGGTGGTGGCGAGGATCTTCATGGGATGAGTCTAGCAGCCGCTCCCCGCGAGCAGGGGCCGACCGCCTGAGGCACCAGAGGCGGATCGGCCTCTCCATCGAAGGGAAGCACCCTAGACTCGTCCCCATGGTCTGCTCCCTCCTCACCCTCGCCCTCAGCTCGCTTGCCGCCACCGTTGAGACGCCCTCTGCACCGGCGGAGAGCACCCATGCGCCGCTGGAGAGGGCCGTGCTCGTCGAGGCAGAGGCCTTCGATGAGCTGGGGGGGTGGGTGCTCGACCAGCAGTTCATGGACCTCATGGGGTCCCCGTTCCTGCTCGCCCACGGCATGGGGGTGCCGGTCGCCGACGCGTCGACCCGCGTCGAGGTCGAGGAGCCCGGAACCATGCGCGTCTGGGTGCGAACGAGGGACTGGGTGGCGCCGTGGGGCGCGCCCGGGGCGCCGGGGCGCTTCCAGGTGCTGGTGGACGGCACGCCTCTGGAGACCACCTTCGGGGTCGAGGGCGACCCCTGGCACTGGCAGGACGGCGGCGTGGTCGAGGTCGGCGAGGAGGTCCAACTCGCCCTGCACGACCTGACCGGGTTCGAGGGACGCTGCGACGCGATCCTGCTGGCCCCCGCCGCCGAGGACTGGGTCCCCCCCGACGGAGGGAGCGGGCTCGAGGAGCTCCGGCGGTCGCTGCTCGGTCTGCCGGCGGAGCCCACGGACGGTGGGCACTTCGACCTCGTGGTGGTCGGCGGGGGGACGGCCGGGACGAGCGCCGCC
>CAZEFP010000280.1:0-5249 GCA_964511565.1 uncultured Planctomycetaceae bacterium | reverse complement strand
GGAGCGGAGGTCCGAGCGGTATGCCGACACCGTGTTCCTGGAGAGCCCGGCCTCCACGCGCATGGCGTCGAGGAAGTCCGTGATCTCGGCCTCGAGGCTCGGCGGGACCCGTGCCGCATCGTCGTCCCCGGGGCGGTGCTGGGTGTCGGGGCGCTCGGGCATGGGGCCAGCCTGGGGGCCTGGGGGCAAGAGTTCAAGCTGAACCGGGAGCGCCGGGGAGGTACGGGGTAGGCTCTGCGCCGATGTCCACCAGCGAGCAACAAGGCGACGAGGCGCCCATCGCGGCCGCCCCCCAGGGGAGCCAGGCCCCGCCGGGCCCGTCCTCCCCTCACGGGGCGTCGCTACCGGTCCGGGCTCCAGCCTCCCGTCACCTGACCCTCTTCGTGGTGGTTGCCCTGCTGGTCGCCCTCGACCTCTGGTCGAAGTCCGCGGTCTTCAGCTGGTTCCAGGACCCCGAAGCCCAGGCGGCCCTTCCGCGCTCCGAGCGGGGTCACCCCCGGTACCCGCTCATCGGGGAGTGGCTCGGCTTCATGCTCAACCTGAACTACGGCGCCGCCTTCGGGAAGGGCGGCTCCATGCCGTGGCTGCTCGTGGGCGGGCGCTGCGTGGCGGCGGTCTTCCTCTCGTTCCTCATCTACCGGACGCCCGTCGGGCAGCGCGTCTACCTGGCCGCGCTCGTCCTCATCCTCTCCGGGGCGCTCGGGAACCTGTACGACAACTTCACCTTCCAGCCCGCCCCCGACCTGCCAGGCGTCCAGGAGGGGCGGCCCTTCGGGCCCGTGCGGGACTTCATCGACGTCTACTTCTACGGGTGGGACTGGCACTTCCCGACGTTCAACGTGGCGGACTCCTGCATCACGGTGGGGGCCATCCTGCTGCTCCTGAGCGGGCTGGGTGGATCCCGGGGGAAGGCAGAGAGCTCCTCGTCCGCCCGTCCCGTCCGCTGAGCGCCTCCCATGGCCACTTCCGTTCCGTTGAAGGCCACCCTATCCTCCGAAGCGGATGGGATGTCGGGCAGAAGGGGTGCGGCGGGACCGCGGAGGTGAGGGCCGATGAAGCTCTCGGACCTCACGCCTGAGCACGTCAAGCAGGCGACCTCGATCTTCGTCGAGCACGCGTGGCCAGGTGGGCCGACCGGTCGGGCCGCGGAGCTCGCCGCCGCCGTGGAGGTGGCGACGACCATGGAGGAGCTGGCGGAGGTCTTCGAGCTCGTGCGCACGGGCGAGGGGGAGGGGCGCCGTCGCTTCAGCCTCCGGCTCGGCAATGACCGCTACCCCTGGATGAAGCTGGTGATCCAGGAGTTCCTGGTGTCGGGCGAGTTCTTCATCTCGGCGGACACCCACGACGACATCCGCATCGACCCCTCCATGCCCGACTACGAGGCCTGGATGGAGCTGCGCACCCACAACCGTGAGCTCAAGGAGGCGGTGGAGTCCCACTGGGATCGGGTCGGGCTCCCCACCCACAGTGACCTGCGCGCGCTATGCGAGGGGATGGCCCGGCTGGAGGCGGGGGCCACGGCGGGGACGGCGGGTCCCCGGCTGCTCATCGTGGACGACGACGAGGACGTCTGCTGTGGCGAGGCCGCCTTCCTGAGGGCGCGTGGCTACACGGTGGAGACGGCGTTCGACGGGCGCGAGACCCTGGAGCGCATGGGGCGGGATCCGCTCCCGGATCTCGTGGTGCTCGACTTCGCGATGCCGGAGTTCGACGGTGAGGAGGTCATGCGGCGACTGCGGGCGGACCCGCGCACCGCGGGGGTGCCGCTGCTGCTGGCCACGGCCAGCGAGATCGAGCTCCCGACGATCCAGCGTGCCAGCGGCCTGCTGCGCAAGCCGTACCCCCGTGAGGTGCTCTTCGAGATGATCGAGCGGCTCCTGGGCGAGGCCAAGGACTGATCCGGTCCGTCCTCGGCGCCTGCCTGCCGTCGAGGGGCCCTCGAGCTGGCGATTTTGGAGCCCCGGAGCCCGGTGGGGCATGGATCGAGAGAACCTTGGCCCAGCGAGTGGTGATCCCCCTTGGCATTCGTACGGGGTGGACCGATACTCCTTCGCCCCGCGCGCCGATTCCCGAGCCCAGGAGGCCCCGTCAGGAGGATGGGAAGGGAAGGTTCCGGCGCCAGACGGGTTCAAGACATGAGCTGGGACGACATCACGGACAAATTCTCCCGGGTCGGGGAGGGCTTCGGCCGCCTCGCCAAGCGGCTGGTGGGCTCCGAGAACGAGCGCGAGGTCCGGCGGCTGACGCCGGTCATCGAGGAGATCAACGGGCTGGAGAGCTGGGCCACCGGCCTCGACCGTGACGCCATCCAGGCCGAGGTGGCCGGGATGCGCGAGAGCGTCCGCAAGGGCGACGCCACCCTCGACGACTGCCTGACGAAGATGTTCGCCCTGACCCGGACCGCCAGTCAGCGGACCCTGGGCATGCGGCACTACGACGTTCAGCTGGTGGGCGGCTACGTGCTCCACGAGGGCAAGATCGCCGAGATGATGACCGGCGAGGGCAAGACCCTCATGGCGACCCTGGCCCTCGCCCTGAACGCGCTGGCGGACAGGCCCTGCTACCTGGTCACGGTCAACGACTACCTGGCTCGCCGTGACGCGGAGTGGATGAAGCCCATCTACGAGTACCTCGGCCTCACCGTCGGCGCGATCCAGTCCAGCCTCGACCCCTCCGCGCGCAAGCCCGTCTACGCCTCGGACATCGTGTACGCCACGAACAACGAGCTGGGCTTCGATTACCTGCGCGACAACATGAAGACCAGTCTGGACCAGCAGGTCCAGAAGGACCTGTACTTCGCGATCGTGGACGAGGTGGACTCGATCCTGATCGACGAGGCTCGGACGCCGCTGATCATCTCCGGTCCTGCGGAGGACCACGTCGGTCGCTACCGCGAGGCCGACGGGGTGGCCCGCCAGCTGGTCGAGGACGAGCACTACGAGGTCAAGGAGAAGGAGCGCCAGGCCTCCCTCACCGAGGAGGGCATCGTTCGGGCGCAGGAGATCCTCGGGGTGGAGTCCTTCTACGTCCCCGGATTCGAGGACTGGCCGCACTACATCGAGAACGCCCTGCGGGCTCACTCCCTGTACGAGAAGGACAAGGAGTACGTGGTCGAGGATGCCCAGGATCCCCAGACGGGTCAGGTGCGTCCCGAGGTCGTGATCGTCGACGAGTTCACGGGCCGGAAGATGGCCGGCCGGCGCTGGTCGGATGGCCTCCACCAGGCGGTCGAGGTGAAGGAGGGGCTGGAGCCGAAGCAGGAGACCCAGACCCTCGCGACGATCACCTTCCAGAACTACTTCCGGATGTTCGACAAGCTCGCCGGCATGACGGGCACGGCGATCACCGAGGCCGGTGAGTTCCACAAGATCTACTCCCTGGACGTGATCTCGGTGCCCACCAACCGACCCATCGCGCGGGCGGACCACGTGGACGTGGTCTTCCGAACGCTCCCGGAGAAGTGGAACGCCATCTGCGATGAGATCGAACGGGTCCAGGCCATCGGTCAGCCCGTCCTGGTCGGCACGGCCTCCGTGGAGAACTCCGAGCACCTCTCGGGGCTGCTCAAGGAACGCGGCGTTCCCCACGAGGTCCTGAACGCCAAGAACCACGAGCGCGAGGCGCACATCGTGGCCATGGCGGGCAGCAAGGGCGCGATCACCGTCTCCACGAACATGGCCGGCCGCGGTACGGACATCAAGCTGGGCGGCAACTTCGAGTATCGCCTGGAGCAGGCTCTGGAGGAGGCGGGCCTCGAGGCCGGCGACCTCGAGCATCTGGACGAGATCGACCGGATCCGCAAGGAGGTCGAGGAGCAGTCCGCCAAGGACGAGGCCGAGATCCTCGAGCTCGGCGGGCTCTACGTGCTCGGTACCGAGCGCCACGAGGCCCGGCGCATCGACAATCAGCTGCGGGGGCGGACGGGCCGGCAGGGGAACGTGGGCGAGAGCCGCTTCTACCTGTCGCTGCAGGATCCGCTGATGCGGATCTTCTACCGCGACTGGGTGGTCAACGCCATGGAGCGCCTCGGTATGAGCGAGGGCCAGCCCATCGAGTCGGGCATGGTCACGCGCCAGGTCGCGAAGGCGCAGAAGAAGGTCGAGGACCGCAACTTCGAGATCCGCAAGAGCCTCCTCGAGTACGACGAGGTCATGGACCATCAGCGGACGGAGATCTACGCCGCCCGCCAGGCGGTCCTCGAGGGCGAGGACCTCAAGGACCGGGTCGAGACGATGATCAGCAACGTGGCCGATCGTCAGGCCTTCACCTACGAGGGGGATGCCGACGGCTTCGCCGAGTGGGTCGAGCGCAACTTCGGGGTCACGGTGGAGCCGGACGCAGCGGAGGCCGCGGTCCGTGAGGAGAAGCCCGACCTGGAGCCGACCCTGGAGCCCATCGGGCGCCGGTACGAGGAGCGGCGCGACGCGTGGGGTGACGAGCTCACCCGGCGGATCGAGTCGTACCTGGTGCTGACGGCCATCGACCAGAAGTGGAAGGATCACCTCCACGCCATGGACGCCCTCAAGGCGGGGATCGGGCTGCGCGGCTACGGCCAGCAGGATCCGAAGATCGCCTACAAGAAGGAGGCGACCGAGCTCTTCGCCCAGAACCTCCTGCCCGCGATCGAGACGGACGTCACGTCCAAGATCATGCGCATCGAGGTGTCGAAGCCCGAGGGCGACGGCGAGGAGGCGGGGGGCGACGGGCTCGCGCCCCGGGGGATCGCGCCCACCCGCCAGGTGCCCCAGGGCCAGGCGCCCCAGCGCCAGGTGCGCTTCGACGAGCTGCCCCTCGAGCAGCAGCGCAAGGTCATCGAGCAGCTGCCCGATGAGCAGAAGCTCATGGCCGTGATGCAGGCCGGCGAGGCCAACCAGGAGACGCTGCTCGGCGAGCTGGAGCCCGCCCTCCAGGAGCGCTTCGACGAGGTCAAGCGCCAGCTCGAGGAGCGCCGGGCCCAGCAGCTCCAGCAGCAGCAGGCCATGAGGCAGGCTCAGCGCGGGCCTGCGGCCTCCGCCGCCTTCGACGTCATGCGTCGGCGCAAGGCGATGGAGGCTCAGCAGCAGGCCGCCGCCGCCGCGAAGGAGTCCCAGGGGGAGCCCGCCTCCCAGGGGGCCGCCGCCCGCCCGGCGCCCACGAGCCGTCCCGCCGCGGCAGCCACGGCCCAGAAGAGCGCGGCCCTGGGGCCCGAGTTCCGGGACGCGGGACGCAACGACCCCTGCCCCTGCGGCAGCGGGAAGAAGTTCAAGAAG
>CAZEFP010000279.1:0-5252 GCA_964511565.1 uncultured Planctomycetaceae bacterium | reverse complement strand
CGCTCGTCCACCTCCAGGCTCCCGAGCGGCGCCTCCGCGAGGCGGCCGCGGATGGCCGCCTCGACCACGTCGAGGGTCAGCCCGTGCCGGTCGAGCTCCTCGGGCACCACCTCGACCCAGATCTGCGGCTCGATCAGGCCCGTGGACACCACCGAGGAGACCCCAGGAAGCGCCTCGAGAGCGCGCGCCTCCTCCTCGGCCACCCGCTTGAGCACGAGGTCGTCCGCCGAGCCGTAGATGAAGACCGCGATCACGGGGAAGCGGTTCTCCACCTCGAACAGCAGCGGGTCCTCCACGTCGTCAGGGAGCGTGACGTCCCCGCCCCGGACACGGTCTCGCGCGTCCGAGAGCACCTTGGAGATGCTCGCCCCGTCGGCGAGGGTCAGGTTGACCCGCGAGACGCCTTCGCGGCTCACCGAGCGCATCTCGTCCACGCCCTCCAGGCCGTCGAGGGCGTCCTCGATGGGCGCGGTCACCAGCCGCTCCACGTCCACCGGCGAGGCACCGGGATAGACGGAGAAGACCTCCACCGCATCCAGGGAGAAGTCAGGGAACACCTCGCGGGGCATCCCGCGGTACACCACGAACCCGCTGACGATCAGCGCCGCCATGGCGGGTTCGCGCCCACCGGTCCCCGAACGGCCAGGCTGGCCAGCCAGCGGATCATCGGTCGTCTCCGCCCGCGCCGACCCCGGGCGAAGGCCCGAGCACCTTCACAAGGGCACCGTCCCCCACCAGCTGGATGGACGATGCCACCACCCGCTCACCGCCCTCCAGCCCCGCGCGCACGACGCGACCCCGGCCGTAGGAGCCCGGGGCGAGGACAAGGGCGCGCTCCTCCACCCGCGAGGTCCCCTCGGGATAGGCCTCCACCAGCACGTAGGCCACCGGGCCCCCGCCACGGGAGGCGATGCAGCGCTCGTCCAGCCAGATCGCGTCGGGGAGCGGCGCGCCCCGCAAGGTGACGCCGGCGGCGGAGCCTGAGGGCAGGCCCTCCGCTCCGTTGAAGACCGCCTCGACCACCACCGAGCGGGTGACGGGCTGGACCTCCGCTCCCACGGCGGTGATCGACCCCTCGAGCACGAGCCCGGGACGCGAGAGCGGAGCCGCCGTGGCCGCCGATCCCAGGCTCAGCGCCGCCACGTCGTCCTCGTGGACCTCCGCCACCAGTCGCAGGCGCCCGACGTCCACAAGCCCCCCCACAGGCACCCCGGGCGCGAGGACCTGGCCCACCTCGGGCGGGGTCCCGCCCGCGACGGCGGGGACGAAGCGGCCCTCGAAGGGGGCCAGCACCGTGCAGCGCTCGCGGCGAGACTGGAGCAGCGTGAGCTGCTCTTGGCCCAGCCGCTCCTCGAGGTCGGCCGCCGTCACCGCGGCGCCCGCCGCCTCCAGGCGCGCCCTTGCCTCCTCGACCGACCCCGCCGCGGCCAGCGTCTGCTTCCTGGCGAGGTCGTATCGAGCCCGCTCCACGCCGCTCTCCTCCACCAGCGTCTTCCACCTCGTCTCCTCCGATCGGAGCAGGCCCAGGGACTCCTCCGCCAGGGCGAGGGCGGCCTCGGCCCGGGCGAGATCCTTGCGCGCCGCCGCGGCCCCGGCGCGGGCCAGCTCGATCGCCGTGCCCTGGGCCGCGACCTGAAGCTCGAGGTCCTCGGTCGAGACCCGCAGGAGCAGCGCCCCCTCGGCGATGACTCCTCCGGGGCGTAGATCGGGGTGCAGCGCGGCAATCTGCCCGCCCATCTCGCTGGCCACCATGAACCGGCGAGCCGCCGCGAGGGTCCCCTGGAGCTCCACGGTGCGGGGAACGGGGCCGCGGGCCACCTCCACAGCCTCCACGGGGACCGGGCGGGGGCCCGGCAGGTCCCGCTCGGGAGCTGCGGGCCGGCCCTCGACGATCTTGAGGGCCACCCAGCCGCCCCCGGCGAGGAGGATGAGCGCGATGAGGATCTGTGCGAGCGGTCGGAGCATGGGTCAGGTACGGGTTCCTTCGGCGCTACTGGACTCAGCGACGCGCGACGGTTCCAATCCTTCCCCGATCTTCTCTCCTCGGGCCCCCCTGGGCCCGGTCTCACCCGGCAGCCCCCGGCCGCCATCACCTCCAGACGACGCCCCCTGACGGGCCCCCGACTGTCTTGCAGCTCGAAGTCGACACCTCCACCGCGGCCACCGCCAAGGTCGCCATCACCGTCCCCTCCGACGAGTTCCAGAAGGAGGTCCAGAGCGGTCTTCGCAACGCCTCGCAGCACGTGAACATGAAGGGCTTCCGCCCGGGCAAGGTTCCCATGGCGGTGCTCGAGAAGAAGTTCGGTGACGGCATCCGACGCGAGGTGAAGGAGTCCTTCGTCCAGCGCGGCTACGGCCAGGCCATGGAGGAACACGGGCTCAAGCCCATGGCCCACCCGCGCCTCAACCCGGCGGAGCTCGACCTCGCCGACGATGGCTCGTTCAAGGTGGAGTTCGAGGTCCCCCTGCGGCCGGACTTCGACCTGCCCGACTACAAGGGGCTCACGATCACCAGCGAGCTGGAGCCCGTCATGGACGAGCAGATCGACACCACGATCGGCGAGATCCGCGAGCAGCAGTCCACCCCCGAAGCCGCCGGTGACGACGGCATCGACGAGAAGGGCTTCGTCATCGCCAACCTCTCCTTCATGGAGGGCGAAGAGAAGGTCTTCGATCGTGAGGGGATGCGCCTCAACGCCATGAGCGTGCCCCCCGGCGTCGACGGCGAGGCCTTCGCCGAGGGCCTGAAGGGTGCCAAGGAGGGCGACCAGCTGTCCTTCCCCATGACGATCCCCGACTTCGTGGAGAACGAGGAGGCCCGCGGCAAGGAAGGGACCTGCCAGCTGGACGTCCAGCAGGCCATGAACCTCACGCCCCCCTCGGACGAGGACCTGTTCGCCATCCTCGGAGACGAGGTCAACGACATGGACGGGCTGCGCGCCTTCGTGTCGGCCCGCCTCGCCGAGAACGCCGAGGAGCGCGAGAACAACCGGCAGGAGTCCGCGCTCCTGGACCAGGTGCTCGAGCAGTGCAAGTTCGACCTGCCCGAGGCCATGCTCGGCCAGCAGACCGAGGCCCGCCTGGCCCAGCTCGGCCAGGAGCTCGCCAGCAGCGGCGCCTCCGAGGAGGACGTCCAGAAGGCCCAGGAAGAGCAGCGGCCCAGCGCTGAAGCCGAGGCTGCCAAGGGCATGAGGGCCCTCCTGGTGGTCGAGGCCATCGGGGAGAAGGAGGAGCTCCTGGTCACGAACCCGGACCTCGAGACCGAGCTGATGGCCATCGCCGCCCGCAACCAGACCACCGTCGAGGAGGTCAAGGAGTACTACGAGCAGAACAACCTCGGCCAGCAGCTCGCGATCGAGATCCTGGAGAAGAAGGTGCGCAGGTTCCTCCGCGAGAGCGCCGATATTCAGAGTCCGGCCTGAGCTGACGGGGCGCCTCTCCCGGCGTCCTGGCCCCGGCCCACCATCTTCGCTTGAATCTGCGCTCCCCAACCTCTAGAGAAGGCGTCATGCAGAACTACTACCCGGTCCCGTTTGTCATCGAGAAGACCGGCCGAGGCGAGCGGCAGTACGACATCTACTCCCGCCTCCTCGAGGATCGAATCATCTTCCTCGGCACCGCGATCGACGACAACGTCGCCAACGCGGTCATGGCCCAGCTGCTCTTCCTCGACAAGACCGGCCGGAACCAAGACATCAAGATGTACATCAACTCGCCCGGTGGCTCCGTCACCGCCGGCCTGGCGATCTACGACACGATGCAGCTGGTCGAACCGAACATCCAGACCTACTGCCTCGGACAGGCGGCCTCCATGGGCGCCGTGCTCCTGTCGGGCGGCTCCAAGGGCAAGCGCTTCGCGCTCCCCCACAGTCGCGTGATGATCCACCAGCCGCACGGCGGCATGGGCGGAACAGCGCTCGACATGGAGATCCAGGTCCAGGAGATCCTCAAGATGAAGAAGCAGCTCGAGGGCATCATGGCCCACCACGCCGGCCGGACCGCCGAGGAGCTGTCCGAGGCCTGCGAGCGGGACAACTTCATGTCTCCGGAGGAGGCAAAGGACTTCGGCCTCATCGATCACATCGTTGCCCGAGTTGAGGATGGCCCCGAGGCCGCCTCGACGGAGGACTGATCCCCTGAGTGGGGCAGGGCGCTGCACCAAAACGGCGCCCCGCACCTCTCAATTTGTTCATCGCGAGAATCGACGGACTCGCGCAGGTCACGGATCACCTGAAACGCCGATCTACCTGGGAGCGCGCGGCACTCGCCGCCGCTCCCTTTCTCATGTTGGTTCTGTTCGCTTCCGCGCAGAGCCATAGACTTCGCTCATGAGCTCTTCACGACGTACTGGCCGCCAGGTCGAACGCTGCACCTTCTGTGAGAAGCCCCGTCACCAGGTCACCTCGCTGATCGCAGGTCCGCCGGGCGTCTACATCTGCAATGAGTGCATCGAGATCTGCAACTCCATCCTCCAGGAGGAGCAGCGCCGCAACCCCGTGACGAGCGACGGCGCCGAGGCCCCGGCCGCGCCCGTGGCCTCGACCACGGGCGGCGCCATCGACAGGGACCGACTGCCCACGCCGATCGAGATCGCTCGCAGCCTCGACGAGTACGTCGTCGGTCAGCACCGCGCGAAGAAGGTGCTCTCCGTGGCGGTCTACAACCACTACAACCGCCTCCGCAGGCAGGGCTCCCTCGAGGGGGCCGGCTCGGATGAGGTGGAGATCGAGAAGTCGAACGTCCTCCTCGTCGGCCCGACGGGATCCGGCAAGACGCTCCTCGCCCGGACCATGGCGCGCATGCTCGACGTGCCCTTCGCCATGGCCGACGCCACCACCCTCACCGAGGCTGGCTACGTCGGTGAGGACGTGGAGAACATCCTGCTCAAGCTGCTGCAGTCCGCCGACTTCGACGTCGAGCGCGCTCAGCAGGGCATCATCTACATCGATGAGATCGACAAGATCGGCCGGACCACGGGCAACGTGTCCATCACCCGTGACGTGTCGGGAGAGGGCGTGCAGCAGGCGCTCCTCAAGATCCTCGAGGGCACCGTCGCGAGCGTGCCGCCCCAGGGCGGACGCAAGCACCCCGAGCAGTCCTACATCCAACTCGACACCGCCAACATCCTGTTCGTCGTCGGCGGCACGTTCTCCGGCGTCGAGGAGATCATCGGGCGACGCGTCGGCCAGTCCGTCATCGGGTTCGGCCGCGCGCAGCTCTCGGACACCGCCCTCGAGGACGCGCGCAAGAAG
>CAZEFP010000278.1:0-5271 GCA_964511565.1 uncultured Planctomycetaceae bacterium | reverse complement strand
CGCGAGGCCGGTCATGCTGGCGGTGCCAGCGATGAGCGCGAGGCCACCGAATTCTGGCGCGGGCTCCTGGGCTGGGCGCCACTCGGGCGAGGTGAAGAAGAAGCCGACGTCGAGCTTCTGGAAGATGAATGTCAGCCCCTCCTTGGCGACGAAGACGAAGATCGCCACCACGAAGATGATGGCGGAGATGCCGCCGATGAAGATCACCGCGCGCGCGATCCGGTCCCAGATCCACGCAGCGTCGATTCTGTCGTCGAGCCTGTCGGGCTGCGGTGCGCTCACTCGTCGTCCTCTCCCCGCAGGATCTCCATGAGATCACCCAGCTTGTGCACCAGCTGCTGGTAGACGGCCTCAGGGCTCTTCGGGTCCTCCATCGGCCAGTTGAGGACGGTGGTGTGGAAGGGGATCTTTCGGAGGTGCTTGCCGAGGCGGCCCCCGAGGTCCACCACGATGTCGTAGTCGGCAATGTGACCCTTGACGTCGCTGAAGGACACGGGGACGTCCATGCTGAGGTCCACCCCGAGGGTCTCCGCATACTTGACGAAGGCCGGGTCGGGCTCGCCGATCGAGGACCAGCCCGCGTAGCGGAAGGTGCCAGCCTCGGGGTAGGCGCGACGGCAGTAGTTGGCGGCCAAGAGGCTCGCCCCGTCCCCGCGGCTGTCCACAAAGAGGAAGTCAAAAGTCTTCTCCTCCTTACGCTCTCCGGTGACCGCGAAGATCGTCTGCTCGCAGATGTTCTTTGCCTGGTGCAGGACGCGCTCCAGGCGGTTGCAGATGGCCTCGAGGCTGAAGAGGTCCTCGATGGGGTGCTCTCGGCTCTCGCCGGCGGCCACGAGGTGGGAGTACACCTGATCGAACGTGTCCCCGAGCTGTCCGACCCGGTTCTTGGTCGCCCGTGCGTCGACGACGCTGGCCTGGTCGTAGGCGGCGAGGGATTGCTGGAGGACCTCCGCGGCGTGCTCACCGAGCATCTGGATGTCCCGGGCGACCTCACCTGGCGGCGCTTGGGAGAGGTGGAGCGAGGCTCTCGCGATGGTCTCAGCGTAGTCCCCGATCCGCTCCAGCGTCTTGCTCAGCCGCATGGCAGAGGAGATGAACCTCAGGTGCCCACCCGTCGGGAGGTGCTTCGCGATGAAGAGGTGGCAGCGGTGGTCCACCTCGCGGTCGAGCCGGTTGATGGGCATATCGCCCAGCACCGTGGCGGTGGCCAGCTCGTTGTCGTGCTGCAGCGTCGAGCGCGTGGCGTTGCGCAGGGCGGTGACCACGGCGCGACCCATACGGCGGATGCGCTTGCGAACCGACTCGAGATCCCTCTCGAGACGCGCTTCGTAGAGTCCTCTTGCCATGGAAGATGCCGGGCGCCCGGTGCGGTGGGGCCTGGGTGGGGTGGGGGGGGGGGGGGGCGGGGAGTTCGCCGGGGGCGGCCCGGGCTCAGCTGCGCTCGTCGGAGCTCTCCTCGGTGGCGGGCCGGAGTCTACGCGCGGTCCCCCCCAAGTGGGAAGGGGGACAAAAAAAGCCCGGCCCGCCTTCCCGTCCGCCCCTCAGGGGCCGGGTGGGCGGACCGGGCCGGAGGGGCTCAATCCATGCTGACGGGCGCGTAGCCCTTGTTCTTGATGATGGCCTGACCCGTCGAGGAGAGGATCCAGTCCATGTACTCCTTGATGGCGCCGGTGGGCTCGCCGTTGGTGTACATCATCAGCGGTCGGGCGATGGGGTAGGTGCCGTCCACGGCGGTCTCGACCGACGGAATCACGGCCGCGTTCCCGTTCATGGCGACCGGGACCAGCTTCACGTGCTCATTGGCGTAGGCGAGGCCGGAGTAGCCGATCGCGCCGGCGGTCTTCTCGACCAGCTCGACGACGTCCTTGGAGCCGTGAAGGTCGAGGGACCCCAGCTTGTACTTGCCCTGTTTGCCAAGCACCGTGTTGCGGAAGTAGACGTAGGTGCCGGAGTTGTTCTGGCGGCTCACGCGGACGATCTCATCATTATCGCCCATGTCCACCCCGATTTCGCTCCACTTGGTCACCTTGCCGTTTTCGCCGTAGATGTCAGCGAGCTGCTCGATGGTGATCGACTCGATGGGGTTGTCCTTGTGCACGTAGACGGCGAGGGCGTCGAAGCCGACGATGTGCTCCACGGGCTCGATGCCCGCGGCGCGGGCGGTCTGGAACTCGCTCTCCTTCATCTTCCGGCTGGCGTTGGCGATGTCCACGGTGCCGTTGATCATGGCGTTGATCCCGGTGCCGGAGCCGCCGCCCGTGACGCTTACCACGGTGCCGCCGCCGACCTTGCTGTACTCCTCGGCCCAGGCCTGGGCCACGGTCACGAGGGTGTCGGAGCCCTTGTTCTTGATGGAGGCCCGGGAGGCTCCGTCGACGGATCCGCCGCAGGAGCCGAGACCGAGCGTGGCGAGGGAGATCGCAGCGGAGAGGATGATTGCGCGTTTCATGTGTGTGGCTTGCAGTGGTGCCCGGGGAGGGCAGTTTGCGGCGGCCTTGCGGGCCGCGGCGGGTGGTGTGGTCGTGGCCGTGCCGGCAGGGGCCCTCAAGGGCGCGAGTCGGCGTTCAGCGTGGACTGGTAAGAGGAGATAGTTGGTTTGTGAAGATTTGATGAAGGGGCCAGGAAGAGCCCGTCAAGCGGGGACGTTGGGCCCTCGCACCCCCTCCTGGAGGGGGCCCCAGGGCGCCGTCTCCGCTCAGAAGTCGAAGCGGAGGCGCATTCCGACGACCTCGTAGTCGCCCTCGCTGTAGATGGTCCCGCCGACGTCCTCGTCGCGCTCGGAGATCTCCCCTCGGATGTAGTTGAGCTGGAGGCTGGCGTTGGCGTTCCAGTACCAGTTGAGGGCGAGGGTGATGGACTCGCCCAGGCCCCCGGTGATGTCCTTGTCGGAGAAGTCGGCGAAGGAGTAGCGAGCCGCGACCTGCCAGGCGCCCCAGCCCGCGCCAGGAGCGAAGTTGGTCTCCGGCTTCTGGCGGCCCAGGGTGCCGGACTTGCGGCTCCAGGGCATGTACTCGCCCGTCAGGAAGTAAGCGGCCTGGATGTAGCCTCCGTTGAACTGGACATCCTCGGCGGAGTCCCGCGAGAGCCAGGTGTTCATGTACTCGGCGACGATCTGCGTCGGTCCGTCATTCCAGACCCCCTCCAGTCCGACCAGCTGGTAGTCCGTGGTGCCGGCGATCCGTCCGGTGTCGAGCCACCTCGATTGCGAGCGGGCCTCGGGGCGCGTGCGGAAGCGAGCCTCGTTCGATGCACCGCCCAGCGCAGGGTCGCCGTCGGGGAACGCCAGGGTGCCGCTCACGGCCCAGTGGGCGTACTTACGGCCGCCGTCTTCCCAGATGGCCGTGTTGGCGATCCGGCCGGCGATCTCGGGCTGGATCCGGTCGCCGACGTACTCGCCGTCCTTGGCCCAGTCCTTCATGTTGTAGACGCCATAGCGCCAGTTCCAGGCCTTCTCTTCGCTCAGGCCGTAGGCCGCGATGCCGAGGCGACGGGCGTCCTGGTTGACGGCCTCGATGACGAACGGGCGCTCGATGAAGACGTTGAAGCGACTCGAGTTGAGGTGGTCGAGGCCATAGGGGCGCTTCTGGTTGCCGATGAGCACGCGCTGCCCGGCCGGCAGGTCCTTGAACCCGAAGTAGAGGTCCTTGAAGGCGAAGTCGTTGGGGTGGCCGAACTCAAGCTCGATCTTGTAGAGCATCGACTCCTCCACGTCCCCCGAGACTCCGATCCGCGCGCGGCGGAACTCGATGTTGTTCTGGGGGTCCTCGTTCGGATCGCCGCTCTCGAAGACGTTGATCGCCGCGTCGGACTCGGCGAAGTCCCAGTAGTCCAGGTGGATCCGGCCGAAGAGCTTCATCGTGGACCGGTTGCTGCCGAGGGTCGGCGTCACCTCCAGCTGCTCGCTGAGGGCGTCGATCTGGGCTTGGAGGTCCGCCAGGGCAGAGGCGGTGTCCTGGGACCCTGCTGTGTCCTGGGACTCTGCTGCGCCCTGGGACTCTGCAGCGCTCTGGGACTCTGCAGCGCCCTGGTCGGCTGCCTGCTCCTGGGCGTGAACGAGCTCGGGGAGGAAGGCCAGGGTGGCGGTGGCAAGGAAAAGGGGGGCGGTGCGGCGCTGCATTCGTGAAGGGGTGTTGATGGATTCTTAGCCGGCGGTGGGGCGGGGGCCCGCAGGGGTCAGATCTCCGGGCGATGAGAGAGCAGTTAGTTGAACGATTTGCAAAGGCGAGCCAAGGCTGTGTGAAGAGGCCGTGAAGATCGGGCCCGTGGGGGCCCAGGCGTATTAATTCGCGCCTCCCGCTTTGGAGGCAGGCCCTTCAGGCCGGAGTTCCCAGCCGGGGGGGCGTCCTCTCGCGGGCCGTGGGGCTCGGGGGACTCCATGACCGTCAGTGGCCGTGGCCTCCTGGGCGCGGGCCCGCCCTGGGTGGTTTGGTGCGCCGGGCTTCATCCCTGCCGTCTCCGCCCCTAGGCTCTCCCCGTGAAGGACGGCGACGGTCGACGCGGGCTGGGTTTCTCCCAGCGGGTCCTGCTTGGCGTCTCGCTGGGCGTGGCGGTGGGTCTGTTCCTGGGTGACCTCGCCGCCCCTGGGAAGTGGCTCGGGGACGCTTACGTGGGCCTGCTGCAGATGACGGTGCTCCCGTACGTCGTGGTGTCGCTCATCGGCAACATCGCCAAGCTCTCGAGCGCTGGCGGCCGCCGGCTCCTCCGGTGCGCAGGGGCGGTGCTGGGAATCCTCTGGCTGACCGGCCTCCTGGCGCTCCCGCTCCTCGCCCTGTCCTTTCCGGCGTGGGAGGTGGGGTCCTTCTTCAGCTCGAGCTCGCTCGAGAGCGCGCCGGGCCAGGACTTCCAGCGGCTGTATATCCCCAGCAACCCCTTCGCGGCGCTGGCCGAAGGCCTCGTTCCAGCCGTGGCCCTGTTCTGCATCCTCGCCGGTGCGGTGAGCATCGGGCTCCCGGAGAAGCATCGCTTGATCGAGCTCCTGGACCTGGTCTCGGAGGTCCTGACCCGGCTCAATCGCTGGGTCGTTCAGCTGACCCCGCTGGGGGTCTTCGGGATCGCCGCCCATGCCGCGGGGACCCTGACGATCGGTGAGCTCTCGCTGCTCCAGGCCTACTTCCTCTCGATCGCCCTCGGCGTGGGGCTCCTGGCCTTCGGAGCTCTCCCGCTGCTCGTCTCGGCGCTCACGCCCCTGCGGGCGCGTGAAGTGCTCCGGGAGGCCAAGGACCCGCTGCTGACGGCGTTCGTCACGGGTAGCACCTTCGTGACCCTGCCAAT
>CAZEFP010000277.1:0-5281 GCA_964511565.1 uncultured Planctomycetaceae bacterium | reverse complement strand
GTGTACCCCTTGCTCCACACCACGGGGAAGACCACGTTGATCCCGGCGTCGGCGAGCAGCGCCATCTGGTCCCGCACGTTCTCCGGCGAGTCGAAGAAGGTCGAGTGGCTGTTGGGGATCCACACCCCGCGGACCTCCACGGGGGTCTCGGGGGCGGCCTCCTGCTGGACGACGAGGCTGGCGAACGCGGCGAGGGCGAGTAGCATTCCGACATCATGTCAGAGGCTCTTCAGAGGCGCGAGGTGGACGTTCTGGTGGTGGGGGGCGGCTGCGCCGGCGCGGCCGCAGGGATCCAGGCGGCGAGGGCCGGCGCGCGGACCCTCGTGTGCGAGGAGACCCCCTGGCTCGGGGGGATGATCACCGCCGCCGGCGTCAGCGCCATCGACGGCAACGAGGGGGCGCTGGGGGGCGGGATCTTCCGCGCCTTCCGGGACGCCATGGAGGCGCACTACGGCGGCCGCGAGGCCGTGCGCACGGGCTGGGTCTCCAACACCTGCTTCGAGCCCGACCTGGCCGCGCGCTGGTTCCGGGACGAGGCGGCGGCGTCCGGCGCCGAGGTGATCCACGGGGCGCGGATCACGGAGGTCCTGCGCGACGGGGACACGGTCCTCGGCGCGGTCCTCGAGACGGCGGAGGGCGCGCTCGAGGTGCGGGCCAAGGTGACGGTCGAGGCCACCGAGTACGGGGACGTGCTCGAGCTCGGCGGCGTGCCGTACCGGTTCGGCCGCGAGTCCCGGGCGCAGACGGGGGAGCCCCACGCGCCGGACGCCCCGGACCTCGAGATCCAGGACCTCACGATGGTGGCGACGCTCCGGCGCTTCGACGGCGCCGCGCCCGCCGTGCCGCTGCCCGAGGGCTTCGACCTCTCGCGCTTCGACTGCTCCACCGGCGAGCTGTGCGCGATCCCGGACCCCGAGTACTGGAACCACAAGCTCCACGACTGGGAGAGCTTCCTCGGCTACTCGCTGCTGCCGGGCGGGCTCTTCATGCTGAACTGGCCCTTCCACTCCAACGACTACCCCGCCCAGGGGCTGTTCGGGGACCGGGAGGAGCGGGCGCGCACCATCGCCGAGGCCAAGCGCCGGACGCTGGCCTACGTCCACTACATCCAGAACCAGCTCGGCCACCCCGAGTGGGGCCTCGCCACCGGCGTCTACCCCACCGAGGACCACCTTCCGCTCCTGCCGTACGTGCGCGAGAGCCGGCGCGTGGTGCCGGTGCGCTGGCTCGTGGAGCAGGACGTGGTGCCCCAGGACGGGAGCGGCGTGAACGCGGTGCTCGCCGACGGCGTGGCGGTGGGGGACTACTACCTCGATCACCACCACGACAAGGATCACCGCCCGCCGGGGGAGCGCCTCGGGGAGCAGTACCCGGACAACGCGCCGTTCCAGATCTCCTTCGGCGCCATGGTGCCGGAGGCGGTCGACGGCCTGATCGCGGCGGAGAAGTGCATCGGCGCCACGCACATCGTGAACGGCTGCTCCCGGCTCCAGCCCGTGGCGGTGGCCATCGGGCAGGCCGCGGGCGAGGCGGCGGCCCAGGCGGCGCTGGGGGGCGTGCCCGTGCGCGACCTCGACGTGGCCGCGGTCCAGCGGGCCCTGGTGACGGCGGGCTGCGTGATCGTCCCGGACCGCGAGGTGGGCTGCGAGGACCCGCGCTTCGCGGCCCGGCAGCTGGAGCGCGTCGGGCTCTGATCAGCCCCTGGGCACGACGACGAGCGTGACCTCGTCGGCGGGCTCGAGGGCCGCGAGCTCGGCGCTCGCCAGCGCCAGCAGCTGCGGCGCCTCCACGAGGCCGGCGAGGTCCACCAGCTGGTTGGGCTTCACCAGCTGCACCTCGGGGATCACGAGGCCCCCGTCGCCCCAGGAGGTGTAGCGCTCCACGAGCTCCGAAAGCCGCCCCTCGGCCTCGGCCGCGGGGACCGTCGCGCAGAAGGCGTCCCGGGTCCGGAAGCGCACCACGCCCTCGGCGTCGACCACCGCGGCGGGCATGCGCCAGACCTTGAAGAGGCCGAACAGGACGGGGACGCGGTGCTCGGCGGTGAACGTCCGGAGCCACGCGTCCTCGGGACCGTGGACCTCCACGAGCTCGGCGCCGACCCTCATGGCCTTCGCCGCGGCCGCGCACAGCTCGTCCTTGCCCGGGCGCGGCCCCGCGAGGTCCCGGGCCCGGAGCTGGGGCGAGCCGCTGGCGGTGGCGCGGACGCGCCGCTCGCGGCGGTCGATCTCCACGTGGACCTCGATGGTCTCGGGGTCGGCGCCCATGTCGCGCACGCGCTCGAAGGCCTCGCGGCGGATCGCGAGCAGGTCCGATTCGCTGGGGCTGAGCAGGGTCCGCTCCACGGAGTCCTGCAGGATCCCCAGCGCCACCCCGATGGCCGAGATCACCTCGGCGTGCCGCGCGATGCTGTGCTCCATGCCGAGGGAGGTGGCGGTGAAGGGCACCACCGCCTCCGCGCCGCCGCCGCCGCCCACCATGACCACCTCGTCCGCGGCCACCTTGTGCTCGGCGAGCAGCCGCTTCACCACCGGCGCCACCCGCGCCGCGCCGAGCTCCAGGACCCGCGTGGCGGCGGCCTCGGCGGTGCTCCCCACCAGGCGCCCGAGGGCCTCGAAGGCGGTCCGGACCGAGGCGGCGTCCCCCTTGCCGTACCCCTCGGAGAGGCCGAGCAGGTTGGACGCGCCCGTGGGGGTCACCGCGTGGGAGACCTCGCCCCCGCGCCGAAGCGCCACGTAGTCCTCGGGGTCGCTCTCCCGGGGCCGGAAGGTCACGGCCTCCACGTCGCCGAGGTCGGGGGTGAACGCCTCGTACTCGAGGCCGGCGATGTGGGCGCTGCGGGGGCCCACGTCGGAGAGCTTCCCGCGCCGCACCCTGGGGACGGAGCCGCCGGCGACGCCCACCGTGCGCACGTCAAGGGTGCGCACGAAGAGACGGCGGCCGCCGATCTCCGCGGCGCGGATCTCCGGCCGCCCGTTCCGGATGAGGCAGATGTCGCTGGAGGTCCCGCCGACCTCGACGAAGACGCCGTTGGCGATGCGCTCGTACATGAGCGCCGCGGCCACCCCCGCCGCGGGCCCGGAGAGCATGGTGAGCACGGGCCGCCGCCGCATGGCCTCGATGTCCATGATCCCGCCGTCCGAGCGCATGACCATGAGCGGCGCCTCGATGCCGCTCTCGGCCACGGCGCGCGCCGTGCGGTCGGCGGTCTCGATCATGATCGGCAGCATGCTGGCGTTGATGGCCGCCGTGAGGGTCCGCATGCGCAGGCCGTAGAGCTGGGTGAGCCCCGAGGTGGCCGTGGCGGGGACGCCGAGCTCCGTCGCGATGCGGACGACCGCCTCCTCGTTCTCGGGGCGGTCGACGCTGAAGGGTTCTGCGGCCACGAGGGCCTGGGCGCCCTCGGCCACGAGCTCCTCCAGGAGCGCGCGAGCCTTCGCCTCGTCGAGCCCGTCCGACACGTCCAGGAAGCGGAACGCCGTCTCGAGGGTCGCCCCGGGGCCCAGCCGGACCTCGCCGAGGCGCGCCTCCCGCCGCGCGCGCAGCCCCTGGGGGCCAGCGCCCATGGCGAGGACGCCGACCTTCGCCACGTCCCCCTCCAGGAGCGCGTTGGTGGCCTGGGTGGTCGAGTGGGCGATGAGCACCACCTCCTCCGGCGCGCTCCCCGCCTCCTCCAGCAGGCGGTGCATGGACTGCACCACGCCGGCCGCCACGCCGTCCCCGTGGCCGTGGGTCGTGGGGACCACCGCCTTGCCCACGAGCTCCGTGCGGGCCACGTCCACGGCCACCGCGTGGGTGAACGTGCCGCCCACGTCGATGCCGATCTTCAGCTTGCGGGGTTGGCCGTCGCTCACAGGTAGAAGGCGGCCGCCGCGCCGAGTCCGAGGGCCGCCGCGCCCCACACGAAGGGCAGGGTGCGGAAGAGGATGGTGTTCACGTCCACGCCCTGGTGGTTGGCGATCCAGACGTTGGCCGTGTTGGTGGGGTCACAGATCCCCTGGACCTGCCCGACGCTGAGGAGCATCGCCATGACCGCCGCGGCGGGGAGGTTGCCGCTGGTCATCAGGATCGTCGCCACGCCGAACCCGAGGCCCCAGACGTTCAGGGGGCCGCGGTAGAGGGCCAGGGGGGCCGCGAGGCCGAAGCCGAGCACGTAGGTCCAGGGCGAGGAGGGGACCAGGCGCGAGAGCACGGGCTCGATGGCGCCGAGGACGGGCCACGTCGCGCCCGGGTGGGCCGCGTCCCAGCCGGGCGGGCCCTTGACCGCCGCGATCAGGATGCCGATGCCGAACATGAGCACGATGGCGGGCATCACGCTCGCGCCGCCCTCGATCAGGCTCTGGACGGTCAGGGCCATGGACCCCGGCCGGGCCGTGGCGAGGATGGCGTAGGCGAAGCCGATCACGAACGCCGCCAGGATCGGCACGTCGAAGAGCAGGATCGCCACCAGGGGCACCAGCGGGATCAGGTAGGCGCCGGTGCGGATCTCCGGCTCCTGGTGGCGCCAGCGGCTCGCCCTGCGCAGCACGCCCGCCACCTGGCTGACGACCAGGGCGGTGAAGGCCACGAGCGTGATCCTCCGCGCCCAGACGAGGACGGGGCCGTCCTCGCCGCCCGACGACCCGGACCCCACCAGGAGCGCGCCGATCCCGGCCACCGCGGCCAGGAAGAGGGCGAGGGTGACGATGGTGCGGCGCTCGAGCCGCACGAGCCGGCCCAGCAGGAGCTCCGCGACGATCATGGTCGCGCCCGCCAGGGTCACCACCACGAACAGCACCAGGGCGAAGCGCTTCACCTCCTCCGTGGGGACGCCGAGGGTGTCCACGTAGAGGACCCAGTTGGCGGGGTTGAGCACGCCCCCGAGGCTCATGCCGAAGAGCACGATGCCGGCGCCGGCGGCGGGGGAGAGGCCCACGGTCGCGAGCATGGGCAGGACGATCATCGAGACCATGATCACGGCGCCGAGGCCCGTGAGGCTCGAGAAGAGCAGGGCGACCAGCAGCAGCGAGAAGATACCGACCGCGAGGGGGTCCGCGCCCACCAGCTCCGCCCCCTGCTTCACGAGGCTCTCCGCCACCCCGGAGCGCTGCATCACGAACGACAGCGCGCCCCCGAAGAACGTCACGATCATCGCCTTGTGGAGCATGATCGCGCCGCCGGACACCACGCCGTCGAGCACGTCGAGCCAGCCGATCTCACCCGTCAGCACCACCGCGCCGCTGGCGATCGCCACGCCCATGACGGGCAGCGCGATCAGCGCGGGGAGCACCCGCGTGATCATCGC
>CAZEFP010000276.1:0-5291 GCA_964511565.1 uncultured Planctomycetaceae bacterium | reverse complement strand
CCACCTGCGAACTCCCAGTTGTTCGCGACCACGTAGAGCTTCGAGCGCTTCTGGCCGGACTCCTTGTCCTCCCACTGGTCGAACCGAAGCTCACCGTCGATGAACGCCGAGGCCCCCTTCTTGTGGAACTTGTCGAAGGCCTCGCCCCGCTTGCCGAAGATGGTCACGTCGACGAACGTCGGCTCCTCACGCCACTGGTCCGTCTGCTGATCCTTGACCCTGCGGTTGACCGCCATCCCCACCTTGCAGATGGCCATGTTGCTGGCGGTGTAGCGGAGCTCGGGGTCACGGGTCAGGTTGCCCATGAGAATGACCTTGTTGAAGGACGCCATTTCAGCCTCTTGTGACGGTGCGCGGCGCGGAGCGCCGACGGTTGAGGGCCAGGTGCGAGAAAGCGGTCGCGCTTGGCCCAGAGCGGGTTCGGATCGGTCCAGGCCTGGGCCCGGATTCAGAAAAGAGATTGTAGCCGAGGAGCACCCGTGATCCGACGCCTTCGCCGCCCTACCATGGGGGAAGTCGCCCGGGGCGACGCTTGCCATGACCCAGCCCTCACCCAATACGTCCCAGCCGCAGCCCGGAGACGGCCGTGAGCGACGGAAGTTCCGCCGCGCGAGGCTGGATCTCCCGATCTCCATCTCCATGGACGACGGGGACCACGAGGCCAAGATCAGGGACGTGAGCCGCGGCGGCGTCTGCTTCTTCCTGGATCGACCGATCCCCGAGATGACCGCCCTCCGGGTCGAATTCGAGCTCCCCACGGAGCACGGCCGAAGGACGATCACGGGCGACGGAGCCGTGGTCCGCTGCGAGAAGATCAGCCGTACCCTCGAGCACTACGAGATCGCGGTCTTCGTCCAGAACATGGCCGCGCCCGATCGAGAGACGATCGAGCAGTACGTGGCCTCCATCCGCGACTGACCCGCCTCCGTTAAGGCGGGAGAGCCTGAGGCGGCCCGCAGGCCGGGTCAGCGAACCAGGGCCAACACCCTGGGCACGCCGGCGAGGTCGTCCAGGACCTCCGCGGCGCTGGCCCCGCTCGCTTCCGCGATCGCGTGCACCCGCGGGCCCTGGAGGTGCCCGAGCTCCACGAGCAGGAGCCCGCCCGGCTTGAGCACGTGCCCGGAGAGCTGGATCAGCGCCCTTGCCCAGTGATCCGGGTCCTCCGCCGGTGCGTACAGGGCCAGCGGCGGCTCGTGCTCTCGGACCTCCGGAGACAGGAGCTCGCGCTCGGTGGTCTCGACGTAGGGCGGGTTGCTCACGATCAGGTCATAGGGGCCGCCGGACCGGGCGAGCTCCCCCAGCTTCTCCAGCCCCTCCCCTTGGTGCAGGGTGACCGTCGCCCCCAGCGCCTCCACGTTCCGGCTCGCCCAGGCGAGGGCGTCCTCGGAGAGGTCGATCGCGTCCACGCTGGAACCCTCGAGCTCCAGCCCCAGGGTGACCGCGAGGCAGCCGGATCCGGTCCCCACGTCGGCCACACGCAGCCCCTCGCGTGCGCCTGCGGGGATCCGCTCACGGGCGAGGTCCACGATGAGCTCGGTCTCCGGCCGCGGGACCAGCGCGCCCGGGCCGACGAGGAAGTCCCTGCCGTAGAACTCGCGCTGACCGACGATGTAGGCCGTGGGCTCACGGCGTCCGCGGCGGACGAGGGAGTCCCTGGCGCGATCCAGCTCGGCGCCCTGGATCGGGGCGTCGAGCCGCATGAAGAGGCCGAGCCGGTCCACTTCCAGCGCGTGAGCCACCAGCAACTCGGCCTCCAGCCGGGCCTCCCCGAGCCCCTTGCGCTCGAGGAAGCCCCGAGCCAGGGAGAGCATCTCCCTGGCCGTCCGAGGCACGGGCGGGCTACCGCCCTGACCGGTCGAACCGGTGGTGGATCCGCCGCCCTGACTCAAGGAGCTCCCCTCGGTCCGTGCGGTCAGCTGCTGCGGCGAGCCTCACGCTCGGCCCGCTTGCGCTCACGGGCGGCTTCTTTCTTCAGGTCGCCTTGGACCTTGGCGTCCTTCAGGGCCACGTACATCGTGTAGACGGCCATGATGCCGCCAGCGCCGACACCCGCTGCCCCGATCAAGCTGACGAGCACGAGGCCGTGGTCACCGAGCATGGAGCCCGCCTCGAGCACCTTGAGGACGCCCGCCACGGCCGGGCCGAGGAACATCAGCGGGAAGAGCGGGCTGAACTTTCCGCCGTACTCATAGGCCGTGATGTGAGCGAAGGTCGCGAGGGCGAGGAACAGGGTCGCGAACTCCAGCAGCGCATAGCCGGCGTACTCGTTGGACAGCTCGAGATCGGTCTCCTCAACGACCTCGAACCCGAAGAACTCCGTCCCGTTGAAGTAGACCGCCGTGGTCAGGCTGATGATCGCGGCTCCGAGAAACACCGCGAGCGCGGCACCGACCGGTCCCATGGGGTGCGCCCCGGCGAGGGCCTTGCTGATCCCGCTCGCCTTGGCGCCATAACGCGCCTTGGTCCCGTCCAGGAGCAACCAGCCGGCGACGAACGTGAGCGCCCAGGCCGCGAACCAGGACGCCCACGGCATGTTGCCAGCGGTCGTGATCGACGTCATCCAGGGCAGCGCGGCGCCGCACATGAGCACGACGCTGGCCTTCCGCAGCATGAGGGGCGCCTGCTCGAGCTCGCGCTTGGGGGGCTCGCCCCCGCTCTGGCTGGCACCGCTGGCGCGGGATGAGGTCTGGGCGTCGGAGGCGTCGGTCATGGGTCTGTGTTGCAGTCCGCCCCGAGCTGGGGCCGTCACAAGGGGGTCAGGGGGTCGTTGAACGGACCAACAGGATGCGGAGCCGGTCAGAGATTCGCCAGCCGAGTTCTGCGGTCCTTGTCTTCGAGGGCCTCCAGCATGGGCGTCAGGCGACCCTCGATGATGCCGTCCAGGTTGAAGTTCTTCCTGTCACTGTCCTCCAGCCGGTGGTCGGTCACCCGATTCTGGGGAAAGTTGTAGGTGCGGACCCGGGCGTTGCGGTCGCCGGTCCCCACGAGGGCCCTTCGGGCGTCGGAGCGCTCCGAGGCGATGCGCTCCTCCTCGGCCTCCAGAAGCCGGCTCCGGAGGATCCGCATGGCGCGCGCCTTGTTCTTCGACTGGCTGCGCTCGTCCTGGCAGACGACCACGATCCCCGAGGGCTCGTGGGTGATCCGGACGGCCGACTCGACCTTGTTCACGTGCTGCCCTCCGGCCCCCCCCGCCCGCATGGTGTCGATGCGCAGGTCCGCATCCGCGATCGCCACCTCGACGTCCTCGGCCTCCGGGAGCACGGCGACCGTGGCCGCCGACGTGTGGATCCGCCCCTGGGTCTCCGTGGCGGGCACACGCTGCACCCGGTGCCCGCCCGACTCGAAGCGGAGTCTGCGCCAGGCGTTCTCCCCCGAGACCCCGAACGTGACCTCCTTGTAGCCCCCCACCTCGCTCTCGTTGGCGCCGAGGAGCTCGACCTTCAGTCGCTCCCCGTCGCAGAAGCGGTTGTACATGCGGAACAGGTCGGCCGCGAAGAGCGTGACCTCGTCGCCGCCGGTCCCGGCGCGGATCTCGACGATCACCTTGCGACGCTCGTCGGTGGGGTCCGCGATCAACGCCAGCTTGACCTGCTCGTCCAGGCGCAGCTCCGCCTCCGAGAGCCCAGCGAGCTCCTCCCGCGCGAGGTCCACGAGCTCATCGTCCCCTCCGTCTGCGAGGATGGACTCCGCCTCCGAACGAGCCCGGCGAAGTGCGCCGAGCTCACCGTACATCTGATGGGCGCGCTCCAGAGCTCCACGCTCACGGAGCAGCCCCGCCAGCTGCTTGCCATCGGCGGCCACCTCGGGGTCCCCGAGCAGCCCGGTGATCTCCTCGTAGCGGTCGGCGCGCTGCTTGAGCTGCGCCACGAGGGCGGCGTCAAACTCCAAGGTGACCCTGGAGGACCGACGTGAACATCAGGCGGCGCCGGGGCACCGCCTCACGCTCACTTCTGGCCCTTCTTGGCGAACTTGCGCTTGAAGCGGTCCACGCGGCCGGCCGCGTCGACGAACTTCTGGTTGCCCGTGTAGAAGGGGTGGCAGACGCTGCAGATCTCGATCTTCAGCTCCTTCACGGTGGCGCGGGTCTGGAACTCGTTTCCACAACCGCACCGGACGGAGCAGTCGACGTAATTGGGGTGGATGCTGGCTTTCATGATTCTGGGATCCGTCTCGGCGCGCCGTCGTGGCGGCGCAGCCCGGATTCGGGCCAGAAGGATAGTCTGCGGCGCCCGCAGGTGCACCCCTCAGGCGCCGGAACCCTCCCTGAAGGTTGGATCCATGGAGCCCAACAGGGACAGGGTCAGGGCCACGGGCAGCCCCACGACGTTGTCGAAGCCGCCGCCCTCCAGTTGGGTCACGAAGCGGTCGGCGGTCTCCTGAATGGCGTAAGCCCCGGCCTTCCCCTCCCACTCACCGCTCGCCACGTAGGCCTCGAGCTCCACCGGGGTCAACTCCCGCATGGTCACGTGGGTCACCTCGTGCCCCACGAGCTGCCTCCCGCTGCGGCCGTCCACCAGCGCCACGCCGGTGATCACGCGGTGCCGGCTCCCTGAGAGCGCCTCGAGCATGGTCCGCGCCTCCCCGGCCCCCCCGGCCTTCTCGAGAAAGCGGCGACCCTCCGAGCCATCCTCGCCCAGCACCACCACGGTGTCGGAGCCCAAGACGATCGCCTCACCGCTCCCCTCCCGGGATGCCACCGCGCGGGCCTTGCGGAGCGCGAGATCCTCGGCCACCTCCCCTGCACCGAGGGCGAGATTCATGGTCTCGTCCACGTCGGCGGGGACGATCCGAAAATCCAGCCCGGCCTCGGCGAGAAGGCGGTGGCGCCGTGGAGAGGCCGAGGCCAGCACGAGCTCGGGCCCAGGGCGCCTCATCGAGTCGGGCCGGGCCACGGCTCAGCGGCGGCGGGTCGCGGCCTTCTTCTTGGCGGCGGGCTTCTTCGAAGCCTTCTTCTTGGAAGCGGGCTTCCTGGCGGCCTTCTTCTTCGCGGCCGGCTTCTTCTTGGCGACCGGCTTCTTGGCCGCCTTCTTCTTGGCGGCGGGCTTCCTGGCTGCCTTCTTCTTGGCAGCCGGCTTCTTCTTGGCTGCGGGCTTCTTCTTGGCCGCGGGCTTCTTCTTCGAAGCAGGCTTCTTCGACGCCTTCTTCTTGGAAGCGGCCGCCTTCGCCGCGGGCTTCTTCTTGGCAGCTGCCTTCTTCGCGGCGGCTTTCTTGGCCGCAGCCTTCTTCGCAGCGGCCTTCTTCGCAGCGGCCTTCTTCGCAGCGGCCTTCTTCGCAGCGGCCTTCTTGGCCGC
>CAZEFP010000275.1:4355-5313 GCA_964511565.1 uncultured Planctomycetaceae bacterium | reverse complement strand
CGCGGGGATCACCGTCCAGAACGAGCCCATGGCCCGACAGACCTGGGAGTCGATGATCTACACGGCGGAAGACGAGCGGGACTTCCTTCGGGACCACCTCGGGCCGGCCATGGCCGCCGCGGGCTACGGCGATCGGAAGATCGTCGTCTGGGACCACAACCGAGACCTCGTCACCCATCGGGCCCACACCATCCTCCAGGACCCCGAGGCCGCGCAGTACGTCTGGGGCGTCGGGTACCACTGGTACGAGACCTGGGCCGGCGGCGACGCCATGTACGGCAACGTCGAGGAGGTGACCGACGCTTATCCCGGGGTCAACGTCCTCCTGACCGAGGCCACCGTCGAGGGGTTCGACCCCGAGCGCTACCAGCACTGGCCCAACGCGGAGCGGTACGGGGACGCGCTCGTGAACGACCTGAACGCGGGCGCCGTGGGGTGGATCGACTGGAACGTGCTCCTCGATGACACCGGTGGGCCGAACCACGTGGGCAACTTCTGCTTCGCGCCCGTCCACGCGGTCCGGGAGACCGGGGAGCTCATCTACACCCCGACCTACTACTACCTCGGGCACTTCTCCCGCTTCATCCGGCCCGGTGCGGAGCGCGTCAGCTCCGTCAGCAGCCGCAGCGTGCTCCAGACCACCTCCTTCCTCAACGAGGACGGCCGCCTCGCCACCGTGGTCCTGAACGTCGGCGAGGACCCCGTGTCCTACAGGTTCACCGTCGATGACCGAGAGAGCACCGTGACCATCCCCGCGCGGGCGATCCAGACCCTCGTGTTCGACACCCGACAGGCTGCCGGGTGGAAGACGGACTTCTTCGACGACTTCGACACGTTCAACGAGGCCAACTGGCAGGACCAGATGATCTGGGTGAACAACGAGAAGCAGTGCTACGTCCCGGACGGTCGCCACGGCACCCGCGAGGTCAGCGATGGCACCCTCAAGCTCAAGGTGGTC
>CAZEFP010000275.1:0-4345 GCA_964511565.1 uncultured Planctomycetaceae bacterium | reverse complement strand
GTGGTCAACGTCGGTGAGCCCTGCCCCTGCGACAACCTCAGTAAGCAAGGCGATCCGCACCCCGACACCCCCTACATGGCGGGCAGGATCTGCTCGAAGAACCGTCAGGAGTTCGTCAAGGGGAAGTGGACGGCCCGCCTCCGCATGTGGGGTAACGGCGAGGCCAGCATGTTCCCAGCGTGGTGGCTCCTGGGTGCCCAGAACAACGAGGCCCCGGTCCAGGAGGACGATGAGACGGTGCCCTGGCCCCTGACCGGATCGGGGGAAATCGACATCTTCGAGCATCACGGCGACGGCGCGCGCGACCACTTCACCACCGGCGCGATCAAGAACCTGGGAACGGACGAGGGGGACTGGTGGACCCTCCGTACGGGGATCTCGGCCACGCTGGATGAGTTCCACGAGTACTCCGTGGAGTGGGCCGGGAGCGACCTCGTCTACCGCGTCGATGGACGTGAGGTGCACCGCAACCCCGGACAGGGCGACGCGTATCCGGAGGCCATGTTCGCGATCCTCAACTACGCCAAGATCACCGACTCCCCCATGGAGGGAGAGTGGGTGATGGAGGTGGACTGGGTGCGCCATGAGTTCTGGGGCGGGGACCAGCCGTTCCCCGACCCAAGCACGCCTGTGGACCTGGCCCTCGAGGTCCAGCCCGACGGTGTGGCCCTGGCCTGGAGCCCCGCCGGAGCGGGGCTCACCTACTGCGTCTACCGCGCAGATCGCGCGGACGCTCCGGGCGTACGCGTGGCCCGCGGCCTCCAGGAGCCCTCCTTCAGGGACCGCGTCCCCCCGGAGGACCACGCTTACCACTACACCGTCACCGCGGTCGCCGGCTGCATCGAGAGCGGACGCAGCCTCTCCATCCACACCCCGCTCCCCGCCGTCCCCGTCCCGGGAAGGCTCCAGGCCGAGTCCTTCACGGCGATGGAGGGCGCCCAGCTGGAGACCTGCGGCGACGCGGAGGGCGGGCTCAACCTCGGCTTCTTCGACCCAGGCGACACCGTCACGTTCAAGATCCAGGTCGCTGGCCCCGGAGACCACCGACTCACCTATCGGCTGGCCTCCAAGCCGGGGAGCGAGGGCTTCGAGGTGCTGCTGGACGGTGAGCCCGTGGACCGCGTGCGCGTGCCCGCCACCGGAGACTGGCAGGTGTATCGGACGATCGCGGGGGCCACGGTGGCGCTCACGGCAGGAGAGCACCAGCTCACCTTCAAGGCCGTGGGGAACGAGTGGAACTTCAACTGGTTCGAACTGAGCCGCTGAGACGCTCGATCCGAGGATTCGAGGTTGGGGACGGTCGGGGCGGCAGAGCGGTTAAGCTCGCCTCCCATGTCGAAGCGCACCCGTAACCTCTACGCATGGAAGACGCGCTCGGAGGACGGACGCAAGCGACAGGTGGAAGCTCAGCTCTTCGGAGCGCAGTGGAAGTTCACCTCGCTCTGCGCTGGCGACGAGGAGTGGGCGGAGCATGACCCGCCCCTGCTCGAGGATCTTGAAGACCTGGAGATCAAGGTCTTCAACAAGTACCAGCGCAAGCACAACTCCTGGGACCAGGTCGTCAGTGTCCGAAAGCTGATCGCCCGGCATTACCCCGAGGCAGCCCAGTCGGATGAATGAGGCCCCTCGCGCCGAGGGGCCCGGCGACGACGCTGTCCCGATCTCCATGGACCTTCTCAGCGCCGAGGCGCTCCAGGCGGTCGTGGAGGAATTCGTGACCCGGGATGGCACCGAGCTCACCGACGCCTCCCGCAAGGCGGAGCAGGTCATGGCCCAGCTCAGCGCGGGGCATGCAGAGCTCTGGTACGACCCGCGCTCGCGCTCCTGCAGTATCCATCCGGCCTCCTGAGGCGGGCGTGGTCCCGTCCACCACACCAAGATCACCCCCATGGGTCAGAACTTCGAACGCCACCGCCAACCCTGGACGCCCTCCGAGATCTCGAAGCTGAGCCTGTTCGCAGGCAAGGGGATGAGCCTGAAGGCCATCGCCAAGGCCCTGACGCGGAGCGAGGAGTCGGTGAAGAAGCGCGCCAAGCTCGACAAGCTCAAGATCGCCAAGGCCAGATAGCGCTGGAACCTCCGAGCCCCTTCCCGCGCCGGCGGCGCCCGCTCCCTGGAGGTGGGGCGTCTATTTGATTTCCGCCGTGGCAGTCGCCTCCGGAACAGGCTCACCGAATCACGGGAGACCGTCTATGGTCGGACAAGATCCGAACTGGCCGCAGCAGACAGCATTCCCCACATGAAAACAGCCTTACTGGTCACCACCCTCGCCGTCACTCTCCCCGCGAGCGCCCTCGCGCAGAACGACGAGTGCACCGGCGCGCTCTCCCTCACCAACGGAGCCCCCGTCACCTTCGACACCACCGCCGCCACGCTGAGCGCCACCCCGTGGCCGTGCGCGGCCTCGACCGCTCCCGACCTGTGGTACAGCTACACGCCGACCAACTCGGGGGTGAGCGTGACCTTCTCCACCTGCGGGTCCAGCTACGACACCGCGCTGGAGGTCTTCGATGGAACCTGCGCAGCGCCGGTCTCCATCGCCTGCAACGATGACTCCTGTGGGCTGCAGAGCACCATCGTGGTCAACTCGGTCACGGCGGGGCAGCCCCTCCTCGTGCGGGTGGGCGGCTTTTCGACCTCGACCGGATTCGGGACACTGGTCGCCACGGAGGGCTCACCGCCCGTCAGCGGCTGCGTGCTCAACCCTGGATTCGAGACCGGAGATCTCGGCGGCTGGACGCTCGTGGACAACCCGGCGCCGTTCCTCCCGGCCCAGGTGAACCTCGCGGGGACCACGCCGGGGTTCGGGCTCTTCCCCAGCGCGCCCACCGAGGGCATCTACGCCCTCACCCATGGATTCGACGGCGATGTCGGGACCATCACGCTGCGTCAGGACCTCACGGTGACCTCCGGGCTCACGCCCCTGTGCTTCGATTACCGCGCCGGGTGGGACATGCTGTTGACCGGCGCCGCGCTCCTCGATCGGACGTTCGACGTCGTGGTCCGCAACCCCTCCACCGGGGCCCCGCTGCAGACCACCAACATCCTGACCGCGACCGCCAACACCACGGTGCTCGACACCGGCGCGATGAACGGCTGCGTGGACCTCTCCGCATTCATCGGCCAGACCGTCACCGTCAGCTTCGAGTGGAACGTCCCGGAGACCTTCACCGGGCCGGCTCACTTCCAGCTGGACAACATCACCTGCCCGGCGGGTGGCGGGACCGGGGTCAACTACTGCGGCCCGGCGGTCCCGAACTCCTCCGGGTTCCCCGCCACGATGACCGCGGCAGGCAGCCTCGCCGTCTCCGACAACAACCTCACGGTCAGCGCCACGGACCTGCCGCAGAACTCCTTCGGCTTCTTCCTGACGAGCACCACCCAGAACTCCGTCGCGCAGCCGGGAGGCAGCCAGGGCGTGCTCTGCCTCGGGGGCTCGGTCGGCCGCTTCGTCGGACCCGGCCAGATCCAGAACTCTGGCTCAGTGGGCGAGATCTCCCTGGCCCTCGACCTCTCGCAGCAGCCCACCCCGACCGGGCTCGTGCAGGTCCAGCCGGGCGAGACCTGGAACTTCCAGGCGTGGTTCCGGGACTCGGTCGGTGGACAGGTGACCTCGAACTTCACGGACGGGCTCGAGGTCACGTTCAACTGAACGTCCCAGGCGCCCCCATGGGGTGACCTGACTCCCCAGATCCGCGGGACCCACGCTGGCCAGACGGCCGGGGTGGGTCCCGCTACCATTGAGCCATGCTTCACGCCGCCCTGGTCCTCGTCTCCCTCGCGCAGCTGACCGTCCCCAGCCATGGGGGCCCCGAGGTCCAACCGCCGTCGGGCGCGTTGCGGGCGCGCTTCGAGCTGACGGACTTCTACGACCAGTGGCTCGACGCGGAAGGCATGCCCATCGTGGCCTCCGCCAAGGTCGAGCCGGCAGCGCTGAGGGAGGCCCACTTCCTGATCATGAAGATGCTCGGGGACCGGCCGGACATCCTGGAAGCGCTGGGCGCGAACGGCGTGCGCTTCACGGTCATGGCCCACGACGAGTGGACCACCGACGTGCCTGAGCACGCGGACCTGGCCCCGGCCCGCTTCTGGGACCGGCGGGCCAGGGGCCTCGGCCCCACACCGGCCCGCCCTTCCGTGAGCTGCGGCGAGGAGAACCTGCTCGCCTTTCCCGGTGACCCCTACTCCACCGAGAACATCCTGATCCACGAGTTCGCCCATGCCATCCACCTCATGGGCCTCAGCACCACCACCCCGACGTTCGGCGCCCGGCTCTCCGAGGCCTACCGGAGCGCCATGGCGGCCGGCCGCTGGGAGGGCACCTACGCGGCGAGCAATCCCCAGG
>CAZEFP010000274.1:0-5337 GCA_964511565.1 uncultured Planctomycetaceae bacterium | reverse complement strand
CCTACGCCGCCCCAGCCCAGCGAGCGTCGGACTTCCTCGAGGGGCGCCGTTCCTCGGGCGAGCTGCGGACCAGCTACGGGTTCGGAGCGACGGCCGCGCGCCTGGATCAGCTGCTCCCTGCCCGGGTCCGAGAGGCGATCGGGGACGCGCTCGGGCGCTTCGACCGCGCTATCCCCGGGTTCGCAGGGGACGAGGGTCTGCTGGTGGGGATCGAGACCCGGAGCTCCGGACCGGTCAGATTGCCGCGGGACCGCGGCTCCTATCGTGCGGCCGGATTCTCGAACCTCTACCCCGCAGGGGAAGGGGCCGGCTACGCGGGTGGAATCATGAGCGCCGCCATCGACGGGGCTCGGGCCGCGCAGTCGGCTGTCACGGGTGGGAACCGATCCGGGACGGCCCCTGCTCCCTGATGGGGGCCGGCGCCGCCGCTGGGGTGTCGGAGTTGGTACAACCTCGTCCATGTCCCAGCACCCGGAGCAAGGCAACGCCGAGTCCACGGAGTTCAGCGGCCGAAAGGTCACGACCAACCTCCTGACCCAGATGAAGGAGGCCGGAACGCCGATCGCGGCGCTCACGGCCTACGACTACACGATGGCCCAGCTCCTCGACCAGGCGGGCGTCGACCTCATCCTCGTGGGCGACTCGGTCTCCACGGTCATGCAGGGGCTCGAGACCACGGTGACGGTGACCATGGAGCACATGGTCTACCACGCCTCCCTCGTCCGCCGCGGCGTGGAGCGCGCGCTCGTCGTCGCGGACCTGCCCTTCATGTCGTATCAGGTGAACTCCGACGAGGCCCTGCGCAACGCCGGCCGGATGGTGAAGGAGGCTGGCGCCGAGGCGGTGAAGCTCGAGGGCGGGCGCGTGGTGGCGGAGACGGTCCGGAGGATCGTCGACGTCGGTATCCCCGTCATGGGGCACCTCGGGCTCACGCCCCAGTCCATCCACAAGTTCGGCACCTATCAGGTGCGGGCCAAGGACGACGAGGAGGCGGACGAGCTTCGTCGAGACGCCAAGCTGCTCGAGGAGGCGGGGGTCTTCTCGATCGTCCTCGAGAAGGTGCCCGCTGCCCTGGCGAGGGAGGTGACGGAGAGCGTGAGCGTGCCGGTGATCGGCATCGGCGCCGGCGGCGGGTGCGACGGGCAGATCCTCGTCAGCCATGACATGCTCGGGATCTGCACGCGCTTCAACCCGCGCTTCGTGCGGCGCTACGGGAACTTCGCGGACGAGATGCGGGGTGCGTTCGAGCGCTTCACCGCGGACGTCCGTGGTCGGGACTTCCCGAGCGAAGACGAGTCCTACTAGCGCTCCTGCAGAGGGGCGCCGTGGATCAACGCGGGACAGAGCCCCGCCTGGTGGCCGAGCCCTGGGCTGCGGCTACAGATCGCCCGGGGGCCAGGACGATGCCTCTCCCGTGGTGGACACCGACCCCAACGTGCACGGCCCGATCGCCGCGAAGATGCTCCGGCGAATCGCTGGAGATCTCTCGATGCTCAGTGACAGTGACATCGACGTGAGCGGGATCACCGTGGAGGAGCGCTCGGATCGACCGGCAGCGGTTGGAGGGATCCACGTGTCCTTCCGCTTCGGGCTCCACTCCGGAGCTGGCATCGAGCACGGGGCCTTCATGCTCCCCTTGGACGAGTCCATCTGCCTGGGCGGGAACCTGATGATGGCCGGCCCCCAGCAGATCGAGGAGCTGAAGGCGAAGGGCGAGGTCGATGGCCCGCTGCGCGATGCCATCCTCGAGGTCGGCTCCTTCGTCGCCGGGGCGCTCCAGTCAGCGCTGGGCAGCCCGGGGGCCTCCCCGGCCAAGGTGGACTTCGAGGGCTGCCAGGGGGTTCAGCCCTCTGTGCCTCCGCGCCTCGAGTACGAAGAGGGGGCGCCGCTCCTGGTGAGCCGCGCCGCCTTCCGTCTTGGATCGAGCGCCCCCGTGGAAGCGGTGCTGATCCTGCCTCCTAGCGTGCTCGCCGCAGCCTGACGGCTCAGCTGTCGCCCAGGGCCTTCTTGAAGAGGTCGCCGAGGTTGGTCCCGAGGTTCCCCTGGGAGCTGTTGAGGGCCTGCTGGATCGTCGAGGTCTCCACCGAGTCCTCCGAGCCGATCTGAGCCCCGCGGGGGTCCAGGCGCGAGAGGCTGATGCGCTGGGACCCGGGGTCGATCGAGGTGACCCGTACGGTCACCTCCTCGCCGATGGAGAGGACCTTCTGCAGGTTGACCACTCGCTCGGTGGAGATCTGCGAGATGTGCAGGAGCCCCTCGACGCCCGGGAGCACCTCGACGAAGGCTCCGAAGTCCATCAGGCGGGTCACCTTGCCCGTGACCTGCCCGTCGACGTTGAGCTTGTGGGGAACCTCGTCCCAGGGGTCTGGCTCGAGCTGCTTCATGCCGAGGGCGATCTTCTTCCCGCCCTCCTTCAGCTCGAGGATCATCACGTCGACCTGCTGGCCGACCTTCAGGACCTCGTCCACCTTCTCGACCCGCTGGCGCGAGATCTGGCTCACGTGGACGAGCCCCTCCACGCCGCCGATGTCGACGAACGCGCCGAAGGGTTCGATGCGCATCACCTTGCCCTTCATCTTGGCGCCGGGCTCGAGGCCGCCGACCTTCTCGGCGATGGCCTCCATGCGCTCGCTCTCCTCGACGCGGCGGCGGGAGAGCAGCACTCGGTTGCGCGAGCGGTCGATCTCCATGACCTCGCAGACCAGCGTCTGGCCGAGCATCTCGGAGCCCTCGACGTCCCGACGGATCGAGACCTGGCTCATGGGCATGAAGGCCTCGTGGGCGCCGATCTTGAGGGTCAGCCCGCCCTGGTTCTGGCCCGTCACGCGCGCCTTGGTGCGCGACCCGACCTCGAGCTGCTCCCAGGCCTCGAGCTCCTTGGCGGCCCGCATGGAGAGCAGCCACAGGTCGTCCTCCCTGCCGCGAAGCATGAAGCGGAAGCGATCGCCGACGTTGGGCTTCTCGTCGAACTCGACGAGCGCGCAGACGCCCTGCATTCGAGGCCCGAGGTCCACGATGACGTCGTCGCCGCTCACCCCCGCGACGGTGCCGGGCATGAGGTCGTCTTTGCCCCGTCCAGCCTTGGAGCCGGAGTCCATGCCGTCCTCCTCGGGCGAGCTGCCGAGGGCTTGGAGGTCGACGCCGTCGAGGGCGGCCTGGATTTCCTTGTCGAGCGAGTCTTCGGACATTGCAGGTTCTTCTTCGTTGGATCGGCTCACTGGCCGGAGCGGTGGACGTCTCGTGTGCTGGCCTGATCCGTGGGCCAGAGGACGATCTCACCGATGTTCACATGGGGGGGGCGGGTCACGGCGTAGCGGATCGCGTCCGCCACATCCTCGGGGGTGAGGGGGGTCATCCCCTCATACACTCGGTCGGCGGCGTCCTGGTCGCGGAGGCGGACGAGGCTGAACTCGGTCTCCACGAGGCCAGGGTCGACCGTCGTGAAGCGGATGCCGGAGCCGAACTCATCCAGGCGGAGAGCCTCGTAGATGGCTCGCACCGCGTGCTTGGATGCGTTGTACACGTTGCCCCCCGGGTAGACCTGACGACCGGCCACGCTGCCGAGCACGACGAGGTCCCCCTGTCCGGCGGCGCGTAGCGCCGGGAGCGCGGCGAGCGCGGTGTGGAGGACACCCTTGACGTTGGTGTCGATCATCTCCGCCCAGTCGGTGGCGTCCCCCTCGTGCATGGGCGCGACGCCGCGGCTGAGGCCCGCGTTGGCCACCACGAGGTCGAAGGTCTTCCCTTCGAAGACGGCCGACATGGCTTCGGGGTCGCGCACGTCTGCGACGGAGTAGGTCGCTGCGGCTCCGATCTCCTGGGCGAGCTCCTCCAGGCGCTCCTCGCGTCGGGCGACGAGGTGCACGCTCGCGCCTGCGCCCGCCAGCGTCCTGGCCGTGGCCCGCCCGATCCCGGACGACGCCCCGGTGACCACGGCGTGGCGCCCGGCCAGCGGGAGCGGATCAGTCGGCTCGTTCATGGGAGGAGTGTAGCCTCGCCGGCGGCCCGGGGGGGGCGAGCGGTGGGGCAGTCCTTGCGCCCCTCGCCGCCGCCGGGGCACCATGGGCTCGCTTCGAGCACCGGCGCCGCTGCCCGCTCGGGTTCTCCTCCCATGCGACACCCGCTCCGGCACCTCCACAGGCTCGCGCTCATGGCGTTCGCTGTCGCCGCCGGACAGGGCCGCGTCCTCGGGCAGCCGACGGCGCAGGACGGCACCCTCTTCACCGGCGCGAAGGTCTTCGCCGGGTTCGATGGCCGGCGCGCCGAGGCTCTGGGGCGACTGGACGGGGCGTCAGCGGTCCTCGTCGAGAAGGGGCGGATCGTGGCCATCGGCGCCGAGGGGGAGCTGGCCTCCACCGACGCCGGCCGGCGAGCTCGGCGGGTGGACCTGGCAGGAGCCTTCATCTACCCCGGATTCCAGGACACCAACGGGCAGCTCGAGGGGCTCGGCCGCGACCTCGAGCGGGTGGACCTCTCGGTGGTCGTTGGGGTGGACGCCCTCGTCCGGGCGCTCCAGGAGCGCGCGGCGGCGCTGCCCGCAGGCCGTTGGGTCCAGGCGGTCGGGTGGGATTCGGTGAGCGTGGGAGGTCGATCCCAAGGGGAGCGGGCCCTCCTCGAGGCGAGGCTCTCCCGGGCCGTGCCCGGACACCCCGTGCTCCTCCGCGATCGGTCGGGCGACGGGTTCCTCCTGAACGACGCGGGCCGGGCGGCCTGTGGGAGCGAGGTGGCCGGCATCCCCCCGGGCCGTTGGCTCCGCGGGCAGGCCGCGAGGGGCGTCCTCTCACGGCTCCCGTCCCCGAGCGCGGAGGACCGGGCGCGTCGGATCCTCCGCGCTCAGGAGGTGCTGCTCCGAGCGGGCGTGACCTGCGTCCACGTCACCGACCTCGACGCCGCCGGCGCCAGCGCCCTGGCGCGACTGCGGGCGGATGGCCGGCTGCGGATCCGCGTGGTCGGGTTCCTCGATGCTCGCGAGCAGGGCTCCGACGAGCAGTGGGCGGAATGGGAGCGTGACCCCTCCGGAGCCGACCGCTTCGAGGTGGTGGGGGTCTCCCTGCGCCTCGACGGAACCCTCGCCGTGCGCGGGGCGGCTCTCGAGATGGACTACGCGGGCTCCCCGGGCCAGCGCGGCGAGCTCTCCATCGACTTCGGCACGGCCAGCGATCTGGTGGTGGAGGCGGCCCGCTCGGGGCGCCAGCCCGCCCTGCGGTGCGCCGGGGATCGGGCCGTGGGGCAAGCCCTCGATATCCTCGAGCGCGCCCGGGGGGACGTCCCTGGCTTCATCGGGCTGCGGCCACGGCTCGAGGGGCTGGACCTGTGGGGGGCGGTGGAAGGAGCTCG
>CAZEFP010000273.1:0-5345 GCA_964511565.1 uncultured Planctomycetaceae bacterium | reverse complement strand
GGGAGCTGGACGAGTTGCAGCGTGACGCCTTCGTGGACGCGCGCCTGGCGGCCTCGGAGCTGGCCGTGGGCGAGGCGGCGCCAGGGCTCGCACCGGAGGGCGCCGAGCTCACCGCGGGCGCGGCGGCGGCGGTGGACGAGGCCTGGGACCGGCTGCTGCGGGTGGACCTGCCGCGGGAGGCGCGGCGCGGCGTCCCGCGCTTCCTTCGCGCCTTGGTGGACCTCCCCGTCTTCGGCCTCGGCGCCTGGGTGCTCTTCCGCACGGTGGAGGGCTTCCTCGTGGAGGAGTACGTCGGCGTCGACTTCCTCGTCAGCGCCGCGATCATCGCCCTCGCCTGGCTGTTCGGCGCGCGCGTCCTCGTGCGGGCGCGGTTCGCCGGGCGGAGCGCCGCCCTCCTCGCGCAGGTCCGCGGTGACATCGAGCAGCGGGTGGGCGCCGCCGTGGGGCGAGCGGTTCAAGGGCCACTGGAGCGAGTGGAGGTCCTGATGGGGAGCGTGCGCCGGGTGGAGTTGGCGGACCGCGCTTGGCGGCGCCGCCTGCACGGCGGAGAATGATCGGGCACCTCACCCCGACCCCAGAGCCCTCGATGTTGATCCTGCTCCCCCTTGTCGCGCCCCTCGCCCTCACCGTCCCCGCTGCTGTCGAGCCCATGCAGGACGACGGCGCCCAGCCCGCAGCGGCCACGGAGGTCATCCTCGGCCCGGAGGGTCATCGCTACCGCTGGGTTCCGGACTGGCTGAAGTTCCCCGAGGGCAAGCCCCTGGGGAACACCCACGGCTGCGTGGCCGTGGACTCCAAGGGGCGGGTGTACTTCAACACCGACACCGAGCATGCGGTGGTCGTCGCGGACGCCGACGGGAACGTCGTGGGCACCTGGGGGAAGGAGTGGGCCGGCGGCCTGCACGGGATGACCATCGTGAAGGAGGGCGACGGGGAGTTCTGCTACCTGTCGCACACGGGTCGACACGAGATCGCGAAGGTGACCCTCGACGGAGAGCTCGTCTGGAAGAGCGGGTACCCCGCGGCCTCGGGCGTCTACAAGAACGCGGGCCAGTACCGACCCACGGGCATCGCGGTGGCGCCCAACGGTGATATCTACGTGGGCGATGGCTACGGACAGAGCTGGTGTCACTCGTTCTCCGCGAGCGGCGAGTACCAGGGGTCCTTCGGGGGACCGGGGACCGAGCCGGGGAAGATGCGGACGCCCCACGGGATGATCATCGAACAGGCCGGCGATCAGACCTATGTCCTCGTCTGCGACCGGGAGAATCACCGGCTCCAGCGCTTCGACCTGGACGGCAACCTGGTGCGCGTCGAGGCCCCCGGGCTGAGGCGTCCGTGCAACGGTGTCTTCACCGGCGAGGTGCTCGCGATCGCAGACCTGATGGGTCGGGTGACCCTGCTCGGGCTCGATGAGAAGGGCGAGCGGTACGTGGTGGCCCACCTCGGCGACAACCCCGAGCCCTCACGCCGCGGCGTGAACGGGGTCCCCCAGGACCAGTGGGCGGACGGGGAGTTCCTCTCCCCCCACGGGATCGGCGCCGACGCGGAGGGGAACCTGTACGTGCTCGACTGGAACCGTCACGGCCGGGTCAGCAAGCTCGAGCGACTGCGGGACTGAGCCGGGCCGCGGGCACCCCGCGAGCGGCGGGGTGCCACTTCAGCAGAGGCGGCCTGGGGGCACGTGCCTCTTTGGCAGTCGCTGGCCCGAATCGGCGCTCAGGGGGGCGGCAGGGCGGTTTCTGGGGGGGCGGGCCACCCAAGGCGGGCGTTGGCACGCGAGTTGTTCCTCGGTGGGCTCGGAGAAAGGAGACCCCATCGGGGCGGGCCATCGGCGCCGGACCCCGCGGAGGAACAACAGCATGAGCAACAGCAAGATCATCGGCATCGACCTCGGCACCACCAACTCGGTGGTGGCCGTGATGGAAGGCGGCGAGCCGACCGTCATCACCAACCTGGAGGGCGCGCGCACGACGCCCTCGGTGGTGGCCTTCCAGAACGACGGAACGCGCCTCGTGGGCGCCCCGGCCAAGCGCCAGGCCGTCACCAACCCGACCAACACGATCGCGTCCATCAAGCGCTTCATGGGCCGCCGCCATCACGAGGTGGGGGACGAGGAGAAGCAGGTGGCCTACAAGCTGGTCGGAGGCCCGGACGAGCTCGTCAAGGTCGACGTTGGCGAGAAGCAGTACTCGGCGCCGGAGATCAGCGCCATGGTGCTCCAGAGCCTCAAGGAGGCCGCCGAGCGCTACCTGGGGGAGACCGTGGACCGCGCCGTGATCACGGTTCCCGCCTACTTCAACGACGCCCAGCGCCAGGCCACCAAGGACGCGGGCGCCATCGCCGGTCTGACGGTGGAGCGCATCATCAACGAGCCCACGGCGGCGACCCTCGCCTACGGCACGGACAAGGACAAGGAAGGCAAGGTCGCGGTCTATGACCTGGGCGGCGGCACCTTCGACATCTCGATCCTCGACATCGGGGACGGCGTCTTCGAGGTGCTGGCCACCAACGGCGACACGCACCTGGGCGGCGACGACTTCGACGAGACGCTGATCTCCTACGTCGCGGAGGAGTTCAAGAAGGCCCAGGGCATCGACGTCCGCCAGGACCCCATGGCGCTCCAGCGCCTCAAGGAGGCCTGCGAGAAGGCCAAGATCGAGCTCTCGAGCGGCACGAGCACTGACATCAACCTGCCGTTCATCACGGCGGACGCGTCGGGGCCCAAGCACCTCCAGCAGACCCTCACCCGCGCCACCTTCGAGTCCCTCACCATCGACCTGGTGCAGCGCAGCATCGAGCCGTGCCGCAAGGCCCTCGAGGACGCCGGGCTCAAGCCGGGGGATATCGACGACGTGCTCCTGGTCGGCGGGTCCACCCGGATCCCGATGGTCGTGGAGAAGGTCAAGGAGTTCTTCCAGCGTGAGCCCAACAAGGGCGTCAACCCCGACGAGGTCGTGGCGCTCGGCGCCGCGATCCAGGGCGGGGTGCTCGGCGGCGACGTCTCCGGTGTCCAGCTGCTCGACGTCACGCCCCTGAGCCTCGGTATCGAAACCATGGGCCAGGTGATGACCGTCCTGGTGGAGCGCAACACGACGATCCCCACGTCGAAGAGCCAGGTGTTCTCGACGGCGGCGGACAACCAGCCCTCGGTGGACATCAAGGTCTTCCAGGGGGAGCGAGAGTTCACCAAGGACAACCGCCTGCTGGGCAACTTCGTCCTGACCGATCTGCCGCCCGCGCCGCGCGGCACCCCGCAGATCGAGGTCAGCTTCGACATCGACGCCAACGGCATCCTCAACGTCAAGGCCCTCGACAAGGGCACCGGCAAGGAGCAGTCCATCAAGATCGAGTCGTCCTCGGGTCTCTCCGAGGAGGAGGTCGAGAAGATGAAGCGGGACGCCGAAGCCAACGCCGAGCAGGACAAGGCCCGCCGCGAGGTGGTCGACCTGCAGAACGAGCTGGAGCAGCTGGTGCACAGCACCCGCAAGCAGCTCGAGGACAACAAGGACAAGCTCTCCGAGGACGACGTCAAGGAGATCGAGGCCGCCCTCGAGGAGCTCGAGTCCAAGCGGACCTCCGACGACAAGGCCGCGCTCGAGGGGGCCCGCGACGAGTTCGCGAAGAAGGCCCAGAAGCTCGGCGAGATCCTCTACGCCCAGGCCCAGCAGGAGTCCGGCGGCCAGCCGGGCGCCGACGCGGGTGGCCCCGAGGCCTCCGCGGGCGCCGAGGACGACGAGCCGGTGGACGCGGACTTCGAGGTCAAGAGCTGAGGTCGGCTGAGGCGCGCGCTCCCCGTTGAGGGGTGGGCCTCTCCAGTCAGGAGCCCCGATCCCGGCGAATGGCCGGGGCCGGGGCTCTCTGGGTCTTCGGAGGGTCTCGTGCCCGCGTACGAGGGCCCGGGGCGATGGGGTCGTCCCCAGGGCGGGCTCAACGATTCGGCAGCAGGGCCGCCCAGGCCTCACCCGGAGGAGCCCACTGGCCATCCCATTCCTCGCTGAGCGGGCGGGCCAACGGACCGCCGGGGACCTCGATCCCCGCAAGGTGGAGCGGGCGGGTCCTGTGCTCATCCGCCGCTGCCGCAAGGGGAGGCCTCTGTTGGTAGGGACCGTCAGCGGGCGCTGTCTCCGGGCGCGCCTGTTGCGAGCCAGCGGCCTCTTGAGCGTTCCCTTGGCCGAACGGGACCGTCACGGTCACCGACGGGATACTTCGGATCCCGATGGCCAGCAGGGCGATGCTGGAGGCGTAGGCGAAGGACTTCATGGCAGGTATCGGTCCTGGCGGCGACGTGCCGTTTCCCGATGTCCCATGTATATCCGGAATGCAGCCGCCAGGTTGCGGGTTAACCCCTAAACTGTCGCGTCCTGGTAAATAGGCCGTGCTAGCGTGAGACTCGCTAGGAATATCCAGGGCGGTGGGCCGCGGCCGGACGGGCCACTCGCAGCGCAGCGGCCCCGGTGGGCGTTTCGACCGTTGGTCGAGGGTGAGTCCACCCTGTTGCGGGTGGGGTCGGCGTTGGCCCCTCGATGAAGGCCCGCCGGCCGACCCTGGATCCCCAGGGCCGGCCGAGGTGGCAGGGAGCGTCAGAGGAAGGAGACCCCCACAGCGTCCGTGAAGTTGGAGGTGGTCTGCCCCGCGATGGCGTCTCGGTACCACAGCTGGAAGTTCCAGGTCTCACCGGGCTGAACCGACACCAGCCCCGTTGGAGTCGGCTGGGCGTTGAGGTTGAGGTCCAGGTAGATCACGCCGGTACTGCCCGAGCTCTGGATTTGCCCCGGGCCGACGAACCGCCCCACGCTCCCCTGAACGCAGAGCGCACCCTGGCTGTTGCTGACGATCGGAACGTAGCCCTGGGTCTGGGAGGTGATGAAGAAGCCGAAGGACTGGAGCGGGAGCTGCGCCCCGGTGATCTGAACGTCGTTCAGGAAGACGGTGTCCGATCCGAAGACCCGCAGCTCCCCCGATCGCCCGGTGGAGTTGGGGACGGCGGGGCCGCAGTAGGACGTGCCGATGGTCAGGTCGCAGGAGTCCAGGACGCCGTTCGTGTTGGCGTCGAGGGACGGGTCCGCGCTGATCTGGCAGCCGTCCAGGACGCCGTCGCCATCACAATCGGACCCGAGCCCGGTCGAGATCTCGAAGGAGTCCGCGAGCCCATTGAGGTTGCAGTCCGTGAATCCAGTGCTGGGGAACCAGCTCAGCGTGTGATCGAAGCGGCTCGCGCCGAGCGCGTCGGCGGCGCCGTTCCCATTCAGGTCTGCCGCGGTGACGAGCACGGGGCCGTCGCTTGCCAGCGAGATGACCTGCCCGGCGGAGAAGCTCCCACCCACGTTCTCGAACCACTGAAG
>CAZEFP010000272.1:0-5345 GCA_964511565.1 uncultured Planctomycetaceae bacterium | reverse complement strand
CCACCGTCGCGCACGCCGTCCGCCCGGGCCCCTGCAAGGCCGCCTCCGCGCGGGCCGCGTGGGCCGGGGCCCCCCGGCGGTGCCTGGGCCCGAGCGTGTCCTCGGTGCGCCGAAGGACGCGCTCGTAGAGCGCGGGGACCTCCTCCATGCGATCGGGATCGTAGGACGCGAGCCGAGCGTGGAGGTAGTTCGCGCCGGGGTCGTCGGGCGCGGCCTCGAGGGCGCGGGTGACGAGGGCCATGGCCCCCTCAAAGTCCGAGGTCTTCAGCGTGGCCTGGGCGGCGATGATGAGGTCGCCGACCTCGGGGCTCGGGGCGCTGATGAGCGGAGAGATCTCCGCCAGCGCGCGGTCGTACTCCTCCCCCGCGAAGAGGACGGCGACCCGCTCGCGGGTGAGGGTGGCCTCGACCGAGGGGCGCTCCTCGCCCGCCCCAGGCTCCCCGCAGCCGCCCACGAGGGGCACGAGGACGAGGGCGGCTGCGATGAGAACGGGCGTCGAGGTGCGAGGGGCGGTCATGGATCGTCGGGGAAGGGGGCGACGCGGCGATACGGAAGCCCTCCTCCCATGTTGGCGGGGCGACCGTCCGGTCCTGCGGTTCCGGCCACAGGCTACGGGGCCGAGAGGGGCGCTCCAATGGCGAACCGTCCATTGGGCGCCAGGCGGACCTCGCCCGCGCGGCGGAGTTGTTGCTCACCGCCGGGGCGCCGCTGTGGCAGACTCCACGGACCTTGCAAGAGCAACCACTCACCCCGGGTCGAATGCGCGCGGATGGCTGGCGGGTCGGCCGGGCGCTGCTGTTCTGGCTGATCGCCGGCGTCGGCGCGGTCTGGCTGGGAACCCCGCCTGCTCCCTTGCCAGCGAGCGCACCCGCCGAGGTCGCCTCCGGAGGCCGGGCGCTCGCGGTCCTCGAGCGGATCGCGCGAGAGGACGGCGGCGGCGCGCCGCAGCCGAGGCCTGCCGGCAGCGCGGCGAACGCCCGCTGCCGCGAGCGTATCGTGGCCGAGTGGCGCCGGTTGGGCTTCGACCCCGAGGTCTCCGAGCGGGTGACCGTGGCGGCCGAGCGGCGCCTCGCCGGGGTGACCCGTAACATCGTCGTGCGCCTTCGGGGGGACGGGCGCGGCCGAGGGCCGGGCAGCGCGATCCTCTGCATGGCCCACTACGACTCCGTGCCCGCCGGCCCCGGGATCAGCGACGACCTCGCCGGGGTCGCGGCGCTGCTCGAGGTGGCCCGCGCCCTCAAGGCGCGCGGGGGCACCTCGCGGGACGTGATCTTCCTGTGCGATGACGCCGAGGAGGGGGGGCTGCTCGGCGTGGAGGCCTTCGCCCAGCACCACCCCTGGTCCGAGGACGTGGGCGTGGTGATCAACCTCGAGGCCCGCGGGACCGGTGGCCTGAGCCGCATGTTCGAGACGGGGGCCGGGAACGCGGACTTCGTCAGCGCGTGGGCGGAGAAGGCGACCCGTCCCAGCGCGCACTCCGTGTCCGTCGAGGTCTATCGCCGGATGCCCAACGACACGGACTACTCCGTGTGGCGCGAGCGCGGCGTCCAGGGCCTCAACTTCGCGTACATCGGCGGGGTCGCCCGCTACCACACGCCCATCGACGACCTTGTGCACCTCGACCCGAGGAGCCTGCAGCACCACGTCACCAACGCCCGCGAGGCGGTGCTCGCCCTCGACGAGCTGTCCTTCTCCGAGGATGCCGCCGCGGAGGGGGCCGGCGTCTCCGGCGACGTGGCGTTCTTCGACCTCGGCTCGCGCCGACTCGTGACCCTCCCGCTCACGGTGCTCCGGAGCCTCGCGGCCCTGTCCTTCCTGCTGGCGCTCGTGGGTGTCGCCCGCGCCCTCGGCCGGGGGGCGGTCGGCTTCCGGGGGATGACCCTCGCGCTCCTCGGGATCCCGGTCATCGCCGGGCTGGCGCTCGTGTCGGCGCAGCTGGAGCTCAGCGGTCTGCGCAGCCTGGGCGCGCCGGTCGCGGCGTTCTCGGCGACGACCCCGGTGGTCGCGGTCAGCGTCGTCGCCATCGGCTTCGGGGTGCTGCTCGCCTTCGGCCTTCTCCTCGCCCGCGTCATGAACGGCGCGGAGGCGAGCGCTGCGGTGGCGCTGATGTTCTCGCTGGCAGGCATGCTGCTGTCCTGGAACGCGCCGGGAGCCGCGCCCCTCCTGGTGGTGCCCGCGCTGCTCCTGGGAGCCGCCTGGTTCATCTTCCCCCGCAAGGGAGACCTCTCCGCGCGGGCCTGCAACGCCTCGGTGCTGGCGGTGGGGGTCGCGGCGATCCAGTGGACGCCGTTCCATGTCTCCCTGGTGGATGCCTTCGGAGCGAGCTCGGGCGTGGGGCTCCTGGGGCCCCTGCTCCCCTGCGCGGTGCTCGTCCTGCCCGTGTTCTGTCGTGCGGCAGCGGGGGCCTCCCCGTGGGTCAGCGCCGCCTTCCTGGCGAGCGGAGTCGCGGCGGGCGCGGCCGCCACCCAGGCGCGCCCCCTCACCGCCGACGAGCCGGGGCGGATGAACCTCGTTCACCTCCAGTCCGCCAACGGGAGCGCGTCCTGGCACGTGCTCTCCAGCGGAGCCCCCGTGGACGCGGAGGACCGCTCGATGTTCGCCAGCGCCCTGGGCGGCGCGATCCTGGGCGAGGAGCGCGAGTGGATCCCCTGGTCGGGGCGGGCGGCCTTCGCCGTGAGCACCGGGCCGTCGGAGGAGCCCCTCCCGGAGCTTGAGGTGGTCGAGGCCCGCGAGGCCGAGGGGCAGCGCACCGTCCGGCTCCGGATGCGCTCGGTCCGGGGTGGGGGGGAGCTCCTCCTTCAGACCTCCGGGGTGGACGCCCTGCGGGTCGAGGGGACCCCGATCCCCGGCTCCTCCATCCTCTGGCTCAGCCCGGGATCGGAGTGGCGCGAGTTCGAGGTCGACGCGGCCGCCGACGGAGAGGTCCAGCTCGCCATCTTCGACAAGCACTTCCGGCTGAACCGCACGCTCACCCGAAGGGCCGAGCTCTTCTTCGAGGAGCGCGCGCCGCTGCGGGTCCCCTCTGGCGACGGAGATGGCTCCGTCCTTCGGGTGGACCTGACCCTCCTTCCGGGCCCGGACGGCGCCGGCGTGGTGCTTCGTCCGAAGGGTGACGATGAACGGGGCGACGCCGCGGAGGGAGACCGATGAGCGGGCCCTTGCCGCGCTGGGTCGCGTCCATCGGAGCGCTCCTGGCCTTCGCCTGCGGCGGAGGCGACCCGAGGCCCAGCGTGGTCATGGTGGTCGGCGACACGCTGCGCGCCGACAAGCTCAGCTGCATGGGCGGGCCCGAGGGGCTGACGCCCTACCTGGACCGGATCGCCGCGGCCGGGGTGCGCTTCGACCAGGCGCGCTCCCACGCCCCCTGGACCCTGCCGTCCACGGCCTCCATGCTCACGTCCCTCCATCCGGAGGAGCACGGGGCGGGAGGGCGCCTGGGCCGCTTCACCAAGCTGGACGCTGAGGTCCAGACGGTGGTGAGGACCTTCCGGGATCAGGGCTACCGGACGCACGCCATCGTGAACGTGCTCTTCCTGGACCCCGAGCGCTTCGGTGTGACGCGCGACTTCGAGACGGTGGACCAGCAGGTCTTCGAGACGAACGTGGACGTGCGCGCGGCGGAGGCCACGACCCGGGCGGCCCTCGACTGGATCGAGGAGCACGGGGACGACGGCCCGTTCTTCCTGCTCGTGCACTACTTCGACCCCCACTGCGTCTACGCACCCCCGCGCGCCTTCCGGGAGCGGTGGGCCGAGCCCGGCGATCAGCAGGGGGAGTGGACCTTCGGGACCCGCCCGCAGATGGTGGCGATCCGAGAGGGCGAACTCTCGCCGGCCGCCGCCACGATTCGCCGGGCCGAGGCCCTCTACAACGGTGAGGTCAGCTACCTCGACGCCCAGATCGGACGCCTGGACGACGGCCTGGCAGCCCGCGGGCAGCGCGAGGACCTCGTGTTCGTGGTGACCGCGGACCACGGCGAGGAGTTCCTCGAGCACGGTGGCTTCGAGCACGGGCACACGCTCTACGACGAGCTCGTCCGGGTCCCCATGGTGATCCGCGCGCCGGCCCAGCTGGCGCCGGCGGTGGTGAAGGTCCCCGTCCGTCACATCGACCTGGCGCCGACGCTCTGCGAGCTCTGCGACCTCCCCCTGCCGGACCAGTTCCTGGGGCGGAGCCTGGTGCCCCTGGCCGGCGGGGAGGGCGGGGCCCCTCGGCCGACCCTGGCCCACGGGAACATGTGGGCGCGACCGCAGACCAGCTGGACCTCGGGGGGGTGGAAGCTGATCGTGCGGGACGGCGCCGCTCCTGAGCTCTACGAGGTGGCCCGCGACCCGGCGGAGCAGCGGGATCTCTCCGGCTCGAGACCGGAGGAGCTCGCGCGGCTCCAGGCCGAGCTCGAGGCCGTCGAGGTCGGCATGAGCGCCCTCAAGCGAGGAGAGGAAGCCTCGCTCGACCCGCGGACCCGCGAGGTCCTGAACGGACTGGGATACGGCGGAGGAGACCAACGATGAACGTGACCACCACCTCGACCCTGCTGGCCCTGACCCTCGTGGCCTGCGCCACCTCCCCCGGCGTCGAACGGGCCGAGGTGAACCGACCGCCGAACGTCGTGATCATCTACGGCGATGACGTGGGCTTCGGCGACCTGGGCTGCTACGGGGCGGAGAAGATCCCCACGCCGAACCTGGACCGCCTCGCGGCCGAGGGCCTGCGGTTCACCGACGGGCACTGCGCGGCGGGCACCTGCACGCCCTCGCGCTTCGCCCTGCTCACCGGGGTCCACGGCTTCCGCGGCGGCGTCCGGGTGCTCCCTCCGAACGCCCGGCTCACCATCCCGGTGGACGCCTGGACGCTCCCCGACACCTTCAAGGCCGCCGGCTACCGAACCGGCGTGGTGGGCAAGTGGCACCTGGGTCTTGGCGCCCAGGGGCAGCCGGTGGACTGGAACGGGGCGGTGAAGCCCGGGCCCATGGAGCTCGGCTTCGACGAGTCGTTCTTGCTCCCCTCCACGAACGACCGCGTCCCGTGCGTCTACCTCGAGGGCCACGAGGTCGTGGGACTCGACCCGGCGGACCCGCTCTTCGTGGGCAAGCTCAAGGACCTGCCGGAGGGGAGCACGGCCTATCCGGACGGGAAGAAGCAGCCCGAGGCGATGACCTACTACCCGAGCTCCCACGGCCACAACCAGTCGGTGATCAACGGCATCGGCCGGATCGGCTACATGGCCGGCGGGGAGTCGGCGCTGTGGGACGACGAGACCATGGCCGACGTGTTCGTGGAGCGCGCCACGCGGTTCATCGACGAGAACGCGGAGGAGCCCTTCTTCCTGTTCTTCTCCTCCCAGG
>CAZEFP010000271.1:0-5351 GCA_964511565.1 uncultured Planctomycetaceae bacterium | reverse complement strand
ACCGAGGCGGTCGGCCTCGACGTGGACAACGATCGATTCAGCATGGTCTCGGTCTTCGATGACTTCGACGGGGACGGCGACCTCGACCTCTACGTGGCGAACGACTTCGGGCGGAACAACCTCTACCTCTTCGAGGGGGGGAGCTTCCGCGCCGCCAGCGAGGGACCCCTCACGGACAAGGCCGCAGGCATGGGCCTCAGCCTCGCCAACGCGGACGGGGACGGGGTGCGGGACCTGGTGGTGAGCAACATGTTCTCCGCCGCGGGTGGGCGGGTGACCCGGGACCCCCGGTTCCTCCCCGGTGTCCCGGACGAGGTGCGCGCCGAGTTCGTCCGTCACGCCCGCGGGAACTCGATCTTCCGAGGCGTCGAGGGCGGCGGCTTCGAGGACCACACGGACATGACGGGCGCGGCGCCGGGCGGCTGGGCCTGGGGGTCCAGGTTCGTGGACTGGAACCGTGATGGGCTTTGCGACATGGTCGTCCCGAACGGCTTCCTGAGCGGTCGCAAGGGGCCTGACCTCCAGAGCTTCTTCTGGCGGCGTGTGGTGGGATCCACTCCCCTGGAGCCGAACGGGGACCCCGCTCGCGAGGAGACCTACCTGGGAGCGTGGTCCGTGATCTCCCAGCTCTCACAGTTCGGCAGGCAGGACTGGAACGCGCGGGAGCGGACCTTCGCCTACCTCAACCTGGGCGACCTCGACTTCGAGGACGTCTCCCTCGCCAGCGGCCTGGGCGTCCCGGATGACGGGCGCTCACTGGCGGTGGGGGACCTGGATCATGACGGCCGCCAGGATCTCGTCTTCCGCAACCGCACCGCGCCGATCCTGAGGGTGTTCCAGGGCGTCGACCCGGGTGGGAGCGCCGTCGCCTTCCGGCTCCGCCAGGAGGACCTGAACACGGACGGCGTGGGCTCTCTCGTGAGCCTCCGTGACCGAGGTGGCGTGCAGGTCAGCGCTCGAATCCTCGCCGGCGACGGCTTCCTGGGCTCCTCGCCCCCCGAGGCCTTCTTCGGGCTCGGGGCGCCCTGGGAGGACCCCCTGGAGTCGGTGACCGTCCGCTGGCCGGACGGAGAGGTGGAGCGCTTCGTGGCCCCGGAGGCAGGCTCGCTCGCGGGGTCCTCCTGGCTCCTCTATCGGGGAGCTGGCGTGGCACGGCGGCGACACGTCCATGGCTCGCCGACCCCTTCGCTCCAGGCCGCGGTGGCCCCTGTGGTCCGGGGCGGGGTGGCGCCGCCGCCCAGGTCGCGGGTGCCGATGCACGCGGAGTTCCCGTTGGGCGCGTGGCGGCTCCCCTCCTTCGAGGGGGGCGCCCGGCGCCTGGATGAACTCTGCGGCGAGCGCGGTCTCGCGCTGGTCTTCTGGTCCAGCCAGGTCCCGGGGTCCGAGCGGTCGCTGGAGGGCCTCGGGGCGGAGGGCCTCCCCGCCTACGCGCTGGCCCTCGATGGCGTCCGGGCGACGGACGCGGTGCGAGGGCTGTCGGAGCAGCTCGGTCTCGAGGGCCGAGCCGGGCGCGCCGGGAGCGCCGAGCGCCTGATCCTCGACCTCGTCCTCGGTCGAACCCTCGCCCCCTTCGAGACCATGCCCCTGCCCCTCTGCTTCCTCCTCGACCAGGAGGGCGACCTCGCGTGCATCTACGTCGGGTCGGTGGACCCCGCCCGCGTTCTCGAGGACGCGGCGCGGCTCGTCGACCGGAGCGATACGTCGGACACCACCTGCCTCACGGGGGGCCGGTGGATCCGCGGCGCACCGGAGCGCCGCCTCGGCGGACTCCACGACGGCCTGAGGGCTCGCGGCTTCAACGAGTTCGTCGACCACCTGGCGGCCCGCGCTCCGAAATGAATTCGAGCAGCGGGCCCGGGGTCACTCGGGTCGCGCCGGCCGGATGAGCGTCCACCCCTCGTCCGAGAGGTCGACGCTTCGCAGGGCGCTCTGGCCTCCCGACCAGAGCCCACGATTGGGATGGCCGTACATCCGCCCGTCGGCGGTGAGGGCGAAGGCCGCGTCCCCCGAGTCGGTGAAGCGGTCAGGCCAGGTGACCAGGGCTGGCCAGGACTCGATCCCGTCGAGGACGAAGCCAGTGTCCACGCGGTAACCGTGGTGGAGGAACTGCCCGGTGTCCGTGGAGGTCCGAGCGTCGGGGAAGCGGTGGGTGAGCGCCGGGGTCTGGCGGACCAACCGGGTCAGGGCGCCGGGCCCGCTCGCCAGGAGCAACTCGTCGGATAGCTCGCCGCTGAAGGCCTCGGCGCCCAGCACGTCGAGGGTGATCCGCGCGTCCGACCGGTTGGCGTCGAGGGCGTGGGCGTGGAAGCGCGGGAGGGACACCAGCACGACCAGCAGGGCGATGGCTCCGATCAGGAGTCCGGAGGGGACCCCCCGGATCGCCGCCTGCGCGGCCGAGTTCGGCGCCGCCGCGAGGGTGGCGGCGTCGGTTGAGTGGGTGCTGGTCTCCAAAGTTCCTCCGGGCGAAGCCGGGTCCGCGCCTCGATGCACGAAGTCTGGAGAACGAGGTCGTACGATTCAACGGCCATGACCGATGAGCCGCTCATGCCTCCGGGGGACCTGACCTCCCGCCTGCCGAGCCCGTGGAGAGGGCTCGCCACCGGCGTGTGCGAGACCCTCGCCTCGGCTGGATTCCAGGGGTGGATCGTCGGGGGAGCGGTCCGGGACCTCCTGTTGGGCCGGACGATCAAGGACGTGGATCTGGTTTCCGCGGCGCTGCCGGAGGTCGTCGAGGGGCTCTTCGATCGGACCGTGGCCGTGGGGAAGAGCTTCGGCATCATCGTGGTGGTCCTCGACGGCGTGGAGGTGGAGGTCGCCACCTTCCGCCGCGAACGGGGCTACTCTGACCGCAGGCGTCCGGACGAGGTGGAGTACGCCTCCTCGCCGGAGGAAGACGCAGGCCGCCGGGACTTCACCTGCAACGCGATCTATCTCGACCCGCTCACAGGTGAGGTCCGAGACCCCGTCGGAGGCGTCGCGGATCTACGCGGCGGAATCCTGCGCGCCGTCGGGGACGCGGGGGGGAGGTTCCGGGAGGACGGACTCCGCATCCTGAGGATGGCCCGGTTCGTGTCCACGTTCGGTTTGGAGCCCGCGCCCGGGTTGCTCGCTGCTGCAGAGCTCGAGGGGGAGTCCCTCGAGGGCGTGAGCGCGGAGCGCGTCCGGGATGAACTCCTGAAGACGATGGGCGGCGGGCGACCCTTCCGGGCGCTCGAGTTGCTCGTGGAGGGGGGGCACGCCTCGCGGTGCTTGCCGTCCATGGGGTCGGAGGTTGAGGTTCGAGCGCGGCTGGAGGCGCTGCGCCGGGTCGAGGCTTCGTTCGGAGATCGGGCCCCTGGATCTTGGGGGGCGCGGGACGCTGGCCTGTGGGAGGTTGGCCTGGCCGTTCTCTTCGGGCCCGCCACATGGCCCATGGCCGGGGACTCCCTGGAGGAGTGCCTCTCGGTCCTGTCAGATCGCTTGACCGAGCTCCGCTGTAGCCGTGAGGAGCGGCGGGAGGTGGCGGAGGTCTGCGTCGGCTGCGCCGGTCTGCTGGAAGCCGCGTCGACCCTCGACGGCGGCGCAGAGCTGGGGGACCCCGAGGTGCGGGGCGGACTCGTGCAGCTCTGGCGGTTGCCGGCTCGCCCAGCCGCCGCGGTGCTGGCGCGCGCCTGGACGGAGGTTGCGGGCCAGGGCGCCGCGCTGGCGCGGTTGCGGGACGCCCTTGCGGAGCTGGAGTCGCTGGACGCGTCGGCGCCCCAGCTGCCGGTGATGCTGACCGCTGGAGATCTCCAGGACCTGGGGGTCCCGCGCGGCCCTGAGCTCGGGCGCCTGCTCCATCGCGTTCAGCGCGCGAGCCTGGGTGGGGGCTTCACCGATCGAGATGGGGCGCTGGCCTGGGCGCGGCGCCAGGTCAGGTGAGCGGGAAGGTGGAGCGGAGCCGCCCGGACAGCCAAGCGCCGCCGAGCCCGAAGGCGAGGGCCGGCAGGCAGACGGGGCCGAGGAAGATGCCCATGCAGGCCATGGCTCCCGTGAAGGTGGGCAGGCCCCTCAAGCTTTGGCCCGTGGCGCGCCCCACCGAGGCGCGGGTCCAGGTCTCTCGAGCCCCGGCGGCCATGGTCCGGTAGGTGCCCATGGCGCCCCAGGCCGCGAGGCCGGCGGCCACAAGGAGACCGAGGCTGAGCTTCCCGGTCGGGGGGGCGCTCGGGGTGGCGAGGACGACGAGGCCCACCAGGGGAATGAGGAGTCGGGTCAGCGCGATCCCACGCAGGGCGCGGGTGGGGCGATGGGCGAGGGGCCGGTCATCCTCGTCATCCTCGAGGCGGCCGAGCCGTGAGATGAAGAACACGTGAGCGCCATAGAGGCCCGCAAGCCAGAGGAGGCTCCACCGGGGCTCCGCGGTGGCGCCGACCAACCAGGGCGACATCAGGCCCGCGCCGAGGTTGCCTGCCCTGCAGAGTCCCAGGAGCAAGGGACCGATCCAAGGGCCACGGCCGACGAGGTCGTAGAGGACCGCGAGGGCCGCGACCACGAGCATCCATGCGCCTGCTGCCAGACCGGCGGCGGTCGCCCAGAGGAGCCCGCCGATGAGCAGGACGGCGCTGGTGAACAGGGCCAGTGGCGCGGGGATGGCGCCGCTGGGAATCGGCCGGTCCGGGCGGGTGCGAGCGTCGTCCTCGCGGTCCACCCAGTCGTTCAGGGCCATGGCGCCGTGGTAGACCCCGAGGCTCGCGGGGATCAGGAGCCAGGGGAGCACCAGCTCTGGCCAGCCCGTGAGGTGGGCGAGGGCGATCCCGACGAACAGGTCGCTGATCGCGGACGGGAAGAGGGCGATGCGGACGAGCTGCCCCATCGCGACCACCGGCAGTGTGGGGGACGGAGGCGTCGCAGGGGCCATGGATCAGCGGGGCTCGATGAACCAGCGGACGATGTCCTGATAGGTCACGTAGACCATCAGCGACATGATCATCACCATGCCCACCACTTGGCTGTAGCCGAAGGTGCGCTCGGAGACGGGGGAGCCCTTGATGCCCTCGATGAGCAGGAACAGGAGGTGTCCGCCGTCGAGGATCGGGATGGGCAGCAGGTTCAGGATCGCCAGGTTGATGCTGAGGATCGCCAGGAAGAAGAACAGCTTCGCGAGGCCCTGGCTCGCGGTGTCGAAGGAGATGACGCTGATGGAGATGATCCCGCCGAGGTTCCGCGTGGAGATCTCGTCGCTGAAGAGCATCTTCTTGAGCTGGAGCCACACGTCCACGAGGAAGCGCTGGGTGGCTCCGAAGCCGGAGGAGAGCGCCTCCCCGAGGCCATCCGCCTTGAGCACGGTCCGGGCCGCGTCGAGCCGGAGTCCGTAGTCAGGAATGGTCACCGGT
>CAZEFP010000270.1:0-5369 GCA_964511565.1 uncultured Planctomycetaceae bacterium | reverse complement strand
GGCACCACGAGTAGCCCCGGCGCCGGCGGACCCGTGCGGGTCCCACCGAGCAGGTCCTGACGGGCGCGCCTCAGGCCCTGGAGACGAACTCGCCGGTGTCGGTGTTGACCTTCACCTTGTCGCCCGCGTGCACGTGCAGCGGGACACGGATCTTGAAGCCGGTCTCCAGCACCGCGTCCTTCTTGATGTTGGTGGCGGAGTTGCCCTTGACGGCCTGCTCGGCCTCGGTGACCTCGAGGACGACCTGGGTGGGGAGCGCGATGGAGACCGGCGTGGTCTCGTGCCAGGTGATCTCGACCTCCTCGGACTCCCGCACGTAGCACATCTTGTCCTCGGCCATCTCCTTCTCGAGGTTGAACTGGTCGTAGGTCTCCGAGTCCATGAAGACGTAGTCGCCGGTCGCCTCCTGGTAGAGGTACTGCGCCTTCTTCTTGTCGAGATAGGCGACCTCGAACGGATCGCCAGCGGCCGGGCGGAAGGAACCGGTGCCGCCCGTCTGGAGGTTCTTGGTCTTGACCTGGATGATCGCCCGCCAGTTCCCCGGCGTGCTGTGGCTGTAGTCGGTGATGAGGAGGAGCTGGCCGTCCTTGAGGAGGACCTGTCCCTTGCGCAGTTCGGTCGCCTTGACGTTCATCTGGATCTATGGGTGGAGCGTGCCGTCCGTGGGGCCGCCTGCGGACGGGCAGGGGCGCGACGGATGGCGAAGAGCATAGCCGGGAGGGGCATCGCGCGCCTCCAGTGCCCCGGAGGCCTCAGTATTGCCGTCTCTGGGTGGAGGACGCGATGTCCAGCGCCTTGCGGTACTTGGTCACCGTCCTGCGGGCGATCTTGATGCCCTCCGAGTCCTCGAGGGCCTTCGCGATGCCCTCGTCCGAGAGGGGGCGGGCGGGGTCCTCGGCGGCGACGATGGCCTTGATGCGCTCCTTGATGGAGATCTGGCTGGTCTCCTCGCCAGAGGACTTGGTGGTCCCGCCGGTGAAGAAGAACTTCAGGGGGAAGATCCCGCGCGGCGTCTGGGCGTGCTTGCCGGCGACCCCCCTCGAGACCGTGGAGATGTGGACTCCGATCTCGTCCGCGATCTCCTGCATGCGGAGGGGCTTCAGGGCCTCCTTGCCGCGCTCGAGGAATCCCTTCTGGCGTTCGAAGAGGGCGTTCGAGATCCGCTCCAGGGTCGACTGCCGCTGGGCCAGCGCGTCGATGAACCAGCTCGCGGCCTCGAGCTTCTTGCGGGCCCACTCCCGCTCCTCCGGGGCCCCCTCCTTCAGGAGCTTCCGAAAGGTCTGGGTCTGGTACATGGGGCTCATGCGGAGGCTCGGGGTCCGCTCGCGGTCCAGGCGGACCTTGATGGTCCCCTCGTCCTCGTCGAGCTCCACCATCACCTCCGGGTGGATCACCTCGGCGGAGGTCTCGCCGAACCCCGCGCCGGGGGACGGGTCGAGCCCTTGGAGGAGCTCGATCGCGGCCTTGACCTCCTCGATGTCATGGCCGGTGGATCGGGCGATCTGCGGGAGCCGGTTGGCGCGGACATCGTCGAGGTGGCGCTCCACCAGCTGCCGCATCAGCGGGTTCCAGAGCCCCTTTCCGGGGAGCTGAAGGAGCAGGCACTCGCGCAGGTCGAGGGCGCCAAGCCCGGGGTGGACCGCTTCCCGGAGGCGCTCGAGCGCGTCACGCACCTCGTCCTCGGTGACGACCATCAGGTCCTCGTCGCCGTCCCCTTCTCCACCCGGCTGCCGGGCGGTGTCCTCCGGGCCCTCAGGAGCGGAGACCGCCGACGGCTCGTCCTCCTCCGCGAACACGGAGCCCGAGCGGTCCTCCTCGTCGAGGACCGCGTCGGCCCCGGCGGTCCCCAGGGCGCGTTGGACCTCACGGGTCAGCTCATGGGCGAGGGTGGCGGGGGTCTCCGTGAGGTAGCCGCGCTCATCGAGGGACCACACTACGTACTCGAGGACGGTCCGCTCTCGGTCGCTCAGCTCCAGGGCGCTGAGCTGGTCCAGGATGTCCGCGGCCAGGGATCGTGCTCCCTCGGGAGCGTTCAGCATGGCCTCGTACTTGCGGTCGCCCTCTTCCCCTCCCGCGACCCGCGGCGGTCCTCCGTCCCCGAAGTCGCGGTCGATGCGCTCGAGGTAATCCAGCATCGCGTCGGCGCCGTCGGAGGCTGGCGGGGCGTCCGCGCGCTCGACCCTGGCCTCGACGGCGCCGCCGTCAGAGGGGTCCGTGCCGTCCGCGCTGGCCGCGTCGCGCTCCGGCTCGACCACCTCCAGGAAGGGGTTCTCCGTGAGCTCCTGTTCGATGCGCTCCGACAGCTCCAGCAGCGGGAGCTGCAGGACCTGCATGGCCTGGATCATCTGCGGCGACTGGATCAGTCGCTGCTCCATGCGGGCGGATTGATTGAGGCCGAGCTTCAATGGGAGAGTGCGGGCAGTCGCGCGCCGCCCCAGCCTAACGACCCGCGTGGTCGCCCATACCTGGGACCTCTCAGCGATCGTCGCCCGGCGGATAACTCCACGAGGCGATGACCCCGACGTCGGGCTGCTCTCGGCGCTCCGCCAGGAGCCTCAGCGGGAAGGAGCGGCGACTCCGAACGGGGAGCTGGAGCCGCCCGCTGTCGCCATTACCGGGGACGTGCAGGCGCGTGGTCGAGAGGCCCAGGCGAACCCCGTGGCCCACCACCTCGTCCCCCCGGAGGACGGCCTCGACCACCGTTCCTGTCACGACGTGCTCGATCACGGGGCGGCACAGGGCCGCGTCGTTGGCGAGCTCGGGGGAGTAGCCAACGACCATGGTCGTTTCCCTCGTGCGTCCGACCCGAACGAGGGCGCCCGCCACGGTGGGGATGGTGGCGCTGAAGTCATCCCACGCCACCTTGACCTCTGCCGGGGCCGACAGGGGGTCGAGGGCCTCGCGCAGTCGGCGGAGTCGCCTGGCGCTGGTGGGGGAGGACGCCTGAGCGAAGAGGAGGGACTCGGTGGACCGGGGCGGCTGGGCCCCGCGGGTCGGGAATTGGCGCGCTTCCAGCTGGGCGAGTCCAGCCGGGGTCTCGCCGGGGGGGAGCAGGGGCGGACCATCGGGCGCGAAGACGTGTGGCGTGCGAAGCCTGGATCGCCAGAGCCCGCGGGAGAGGTCGACCACCGCCGGGTTCGCCGCCCCGGCGCGGAGCGCGGTGGCGCTCACCTCGAGGGTCAGCTGGGCCGTCTCTTCGGTGGGGCCGCTGACGGAGAGGCGTAAGGCCCCCTCCTTGGGGACCGTGCCGGCGAACATCACCTGGGTCGACTCGAGGACCGGCTGCTCCACCAATCCGAGGTCCAGGAGCTCCGTGTCGAAGGGGTCCAGGGAGGTGAGCCGCGAGACGTCGAGGAACCCCTGGACGAACAGCTCGCGCTCTCCGCCGGCGCCGATGGTCGTGGAGGCCCAGAGGTGGAGCAGGTCCCCGACCAGGGCCTGGCCGACCTCGGGGGTCCCGATGGCCACGTCCTGGGCGACCTCGATCCGGTAGCCGTGGACGTACGCGTGGGTCTGCTGCTGGCCGAAGACCCCGAGGCCTCCAGCGCGGATCGGTCGGCGCTCCTCGATCAGGGGCGCCCCCGTGGATCCCGCCACGGAGAGCCGGACCTCCACGTCGAAGCGCAGCTGGGCCAGGGCGGAGTCGAGGGCTTCGAGGGCCCCGCGGGCCGCGGCGTGGGATGCCGCTGGCCCCCGTACGAGCAGCGACCCGTCGAGCAGCTGGACGTTTCCGCCGGCGGCGCTCGCGGCCTCGATGGCGAGGTCCTCGGCGAGGCGCAGGGGGAGCTCCGGGCCGAGGTCGGCGGCGAGGGCGGCGGCCTCCTCATCCGGCCAGACCAGGTGCTGCCCGTCGAGCAGGGCGCCTCGCTGCTTTGGGTCACCGCTCAGGGCGCGGATGGGCACGAGTGCCCAGTCCGTCTCCTGCGCTCCGATGGGAAGGAGCGCGGCGCCGGACGGGGCGCTGGTGGCCACCGGGGCGAGCCCCAGGGCCAGCGCAGCCAGCCGCGAGGCCAGCCGTGGAGCCCGCTGGATGCCCCGTCCGGACACGGACGACGGGCGTTGAGAGGTGTGGCCTGACTTCATGGGGGGACTAGGGGTTGGGGAACGCGGGGTCACGGAGGACGAGCGCAGGACTCCAGCGCCATCCAGGGTGGCGCGCCGGGCTCCCCTTCGAGTATCACCTGCCGACATGAACGAGGCCACGCTCACCGTCCAGACCTCTGGAAACGCCCGCAGCGTCGCGCTCCGGCCCGGCTTGACCCGGATCGGGGCCGAGGGGGCCCGGGGGATCCACGTGGAGGTGCCCGGGGCAGAGGGGGAGCTCCACCTCTGGGACGACCCCCACAAGGTGGTGCGGGTGAGCGGCGCGTCGCCCATCACCGTGGGCGGGCAGACGGTGGAGGAGCTCGCCCTGGACCACGGAGCGAGGTTCGAGTGGTGCGGGGCTCATTTTGAGCTGGACCTCGCCGGGGATGTCCTCGAGGAGATCGCGACCCCTCCTCCCACGCCTGCTGCTCCGGCGGCTCCCGCGCCCTCCCAATCCGGGAGCGGCTCTGGCCTCGGGGCGGGGGAGGCCCAGGCCTTCGAGCGCGTGGCCGCGGGCATCCTTGTGGACGTCGGGTTGGCCGACAAGGCCGTGGCCAAACGTTGGCAGGCCGCGGTCATTGCCCAGGAGTGGGACGCCGACGCGGCCGCGAGGGCCATCCTGGCGGCCTCGCCGGGTGCGACCTCCGATCCCAAGTTCCTGGCCCGGGCCGCCCGGCTGGAGCGCGACCTCCTGATGGCCTCCTTCCAGCGCGGGGTGAAAGGCGCCTCCCGGAAGTTCCGTGGCGCGGCCAGGAACTCCACCGCCTTCTTCGTGGCCAACGTGATCGCACTGAGCGTGTACAGCGCGATCATATTCGCCCTGCTGATCATCGCACGAGTAAGCTACGAGTGGGACCTGAATGGGATCATCGACCGCATGGTCGACGCGGTCACGCCTTGATCTCCTCCGTCGACTCCCTGGGGCACCTCCGCCCCGCCTCGGGCGAACCACTCCAATGGGCGGGCCCGGACCCACGCTGCCAGCCGATCCCCGCTCGACCACGAAACCAGACGGCCCCTCCTCCGATTCGTCGGAGCCGTTGACGAGATGACCCAGAACGACGCTGACAAGAGCCTCTTCTCGCTCGCCCAGATCCAGCACCTCATGCGGGTGGAGTTCAACCGCGCGCAGAGGTACGGCTACGCGATCTCGTGCCTGATGATCGCGGTGGACCGCCTCGGGCACCTCAGGGACATGTACGGCTACGACTCGAAGGAGGAGATCGTCGACACCATGATCCGCCTGCTGAAGACCGAGACACGGAGCTCGGACTTCCTCGGTC
>CAZEFP010000269.1:0-5382 GCA_964511565.1 uncultured Planctomycetaceae bacterium | reverse complement strand
CAGTCCTTGCCGCCGAGCTGGACCGAGCCGGCGTCGGGCTCGACGACCCCGACGGTCATCCGGAAGCTCGTGGTCTTGCCGGCCCCATTCGGGCCGAGCAGCCCCACGATCTCGCCGGGCTCCACGTGAAAGCCCACTCCGTCCACGACGCGGCGGCCGCGGTAGGCCTTGATCAGGCCCTCGACGTGGAGGGGGGGCTGGTCAGCGTTGGGCATGGGAGGTCGGGCGAGTCGGCGGCGGGCTCTCGCAGCGCGGAGCTCGCCGTGCTGGGCGTGGAAGGATGCCGCCTCAGCGGACCCACTTCCAGCGGTAGACGTCGTGCTGTGGAGCCAGCGGCCAGACCACCGCCACCGCCCGGCCTCGGATCAGGTCCCTGGAGACGAGCGGCGCGACCTCGTCGGTCAGGCGGGTGGCCTCACCGCGTTCGAAGACGTGCCGCTCCCCGAGGGTGTCGCGGAGCACGAGCTGCTCCCACTTGCGCTTGCTGGGGAGGTACAGCGGGTTGGCGTCCGGCCTCGGGGAGCTGCTCTCGCGGAGGTTGCCGCTGACGGTCTCACCCTCGCGCTCGCCCTCCTCGATCCGGAACTGGACGACCGTCCAGTCACGGCCGTCCGAGGAGTCCTGGCTGTTGTCGCCCAGCACCACGTAGTTCCCGGGGGGGATCGTCCAGCGGCTCACCTTCTGGCGGGTGGGGTCGAAGGTGTAGTAGATGTCGCGCCAGACCTTCATGTCCTCCACGGCGGTCGTCGACCCCTCCGACGCCTCGATCCGCAGGGTGACCTTGGAGCGAGCGCGGTCCGGCGCGGGGGGGATCTCCGCGCTGGCGACCTCCTCCCCGTCGATCCGCAGGGCCAGCCGGTCGTTGAGGTTCTCCACCTCGACCTCGTAGCGGTCGCCGGTGGTGAGGCGGGCGGGATCTCCGTTCGCCATGTCCGCAGCCACGACCTCGAGGTCGTCCGAGTCGAGCCCCGCCGCGATGATCCGCGCCCGCTCGTTCGCCGGGGCGGCGGGACCGGGGAGGATGAACCTGAAGCGGCGCCGGCCCTCGTGCAGCTCGATCACGACCTCGCGGCAGCCGGCGTCCGCGCGGACCTCGCAGCGCGCGCGGAGGTCCGAGACGTCGTTGAAGTTGGACCCCTTCTTGAGGGTGATGATCTTGTCCTTGATCCCCTCCGGGTAGCCGTCGACGTAGTTGTCGCGGATGGACTCGTAGGTCCGAGGGAAGGTGGCCTCGCCCCGACCCGTGGCCGAGAACTCATCGCCGGATGAGCCCGACTTGATCTTCCAGCGGCCCGCGGTCCCCGTGGACATCTTCCACTCGCCCGCAGTGTCGAGGCGACGGAGCTGGGCGTCCTGGATCGAGCGGGGGCGGCGGAGGATCGTGAAGTCCTCGGCGCCCTCCGGCCGGATCCAGGGGTCCCCGCCGCGGATCTCGAGCTCCTCACCGGGCATGCCGATGATGCGCTTGATGAAGTTCTTCGAGCTGTCCAGCGGATAGTTGAAGACGGCGATCTCGAAGCGCTCGGGGTCCCTGAAGTGATAGGAGAACTTGTCGACGATGACGCGGTCGAAGATCCCCGTCTCGGCGTTCCCCATCAGGGTCGGCTGCATCGACCCCGTCGGGATCTTGTAGGCCTCGACCACGAAGTACTTGAAGAGGACGATCGTCGCGATCGCGACCGCGACGGCCTCGATGTTGTCGCGCCAGGGGTGGCTCTTCTGCGGCTTCGAGGGCTCCGACGTGGCCACCTTCGACATCGCGCCGGTCTTGGGCGCCGAGGAGACGAAGGGCTTGTCTTGATTGGGCTCGGGGTCAGGCACGCGGGAGAGAATAGCCGAGGGAGCGCCCGGGTGCCCGGCAACAGGCGGATCCCGGTGGCCCCTCCGCCGCGCCCCAGCGGGGCCCTGGCCCGGGGCCCCGGCCGTTCCGCTGGAATCGGAGGGAGCCGCTTCGGCAGGATGGAACCATGTTCGAATTCCACGAAGCCGAGGACCTGCTCCGGACCGCCACGCCGCCGCGGGCGGGCTCCACCAGCTGGTATGACGCCTGCGACCTGGTGGCGACGGAGATCAAGCGCCGGCTCCGGGAGCGGTTCGGGCGCGGCTTCCCGGTCGACGTGTACGGCGACGAGGTCGGGCTCATTGTCCGGGTCCGTGGTGATGGGTACGGGGTCACCCCCTGGAGCGTCGATGTGACGTTCGAACCCGCGAGGCCGCTCGCCCCGCAGACGGCGGCGCTGCTGGAGCAGGTGGACCGGGAGGTCGCCGCGGCCTACGTGGTCGACTGAGCTCTTGGCCGCCCTGGTGGGGGCTCCGGACCTGGCCCGGAGCGAGCGGCGGGCAAACGCCCTATCCTCCAGCCATGAAGGCCCTGCTCGCGCTGCCGCTGCTGATCTCCCTCGCCCCCCTCCCCGCGGCCACCGACGGGGAGGCCGCTGCGCTCCTCGAGAAGGCGGAGGCGCGCGCCGAGGATGGCAAGTACCGCGAGGCCCAGCGTCTCTACAGGAAGCTCGCGGAGGACTTCGCGGGCACCCCCGAGGGCAGGGTCGGTGAGCGCCGCTCCAGGCCCAGCGCCTTCCTCGGGGCGGCTGACATCGTGCGGCACGGCGACTCCGCGAACCGGGTCGACATCGTGCTGATGGGGGAGGGCTACCAGCTCAAGGAGATGAAGGCCTTCGCCAAGCTCGCGGACGACCTGCCCGACTACTTCCGCAGGAACCGGACGCTGGGCGAGTACTACAGCTACTTCAACTTCATCCGGGCTGACCTCGTCAGCGCCGACAACGGGGTGGACGGGTTCGGCCGGGAGTACGACACCGCCCTCGGTGGTCACATCCTGGGGACGTACGCCGGGCACGTGGGCGTGAACGGGGGCGAGGTGCGCAAGATGCTCGACGAGCTCCCGGCTCACGACGGCCAGGCGATCGTCTTCGCGAAGCTGGGCGTCCTCGGCTCCGGTGGCGGCGGGATCGCCACCATCGGCGGCCGCAACATGAAGACCACGCTCCATGAGTTCGGACACTCGTTCGGGCGCCTGTCCGACGAGTACAGCAGCGAGACCCACAAGCGCGGGCCCACCAAGGCCAACGTCAACGTCACCGACAACCCCGACCCTGACAGGGCTCCGTGGAAGCACTTCATCGACGCCAAGGTGCCCGGGGTGGACATGTACCAGGGGGCGGACGGGCGCGCCCGCGGGGCGTGGAGGCCCACCGCCAACGGCTGCATCATGGGCGCGGGAGAGTTCTACTGCCCGGTCTGCCGCGAGCAGCTCGTGAAGCTGATCTACTCGATGGTCGATCCCATCGACCGCGTGGCGCCCACGCCTCACCGGAGTCGTTCCGACGAGGAGCACGTGGTCGAGGGGAAGGAGCTGGTCCTGGAGGTGACGGCCATGCAGCCGGCGAGTCACATGCTCCAGGTGGAGTGGTGGGTCTTCCCCGAGGCGGACGCGCCCCGGTCCACGGTCAGCGATAGCGCCTTCGCGGCGCCCGCGAAGCGTGGCCGTCGGTCGACGCGCAACCCGGTCGAGCTGGCTCCCATCGAGGCCAAGCCGGACCAGAAGAGCAAGGGCAAGCGCGACGGGGAGCACGAGTTCCGCTTCAAGCGGAGCGCATTCGAGCCCGGCCGCTACCGGGTGGTCTGCCGCGTGACCGATCCCGCCAAGCTGCGCGGCGACCGGCACCCCTGGGTGCTCAAGGACGACCGCGGCCTCCTCCAGAGCGAGGTTGGCTGGTGGATCCGGGTGCCCGACGAGTGACCGCGGCGGGTCCCCGAGGGGTCACTCGGAGCCGAGGACGCTGAGGAACGCCTTCTGGGGGATGTCGACGCTGCCGACCTGCCGCATGCGCCGCTTGCCGGCCTTCTGCTTCTCGAGCAGCTTGCGCTTGCGGGTGATGTCGCCGCCGTAGCACTTGGCCGTGACGTCCTTGCGCAGCGCCGCGATGCTCTCGCGGGCGATGATGCGCGAGCCGATGGCGGCCTGGAGGCGCACCTCGAACATGTGCCGCGGGATCTCCTTGCGCAGCTTCTTCAGGATGGCGCGGCCGCGCGGGTCCGCGAAGGACCGATGGACGATGGCACACAGGGCGTCGACCTCATCTCCGTTGACGAGGATCGACAGCTTCACGAGGTCCGCAGGCTCGTACCCCTTGAGGTCGTAGTTCAGCGTCCCGAAGCCTCGGGTGGCCGACTTCAGCTTGTCGTAGAAGTCGTACATGATCTCCGCCAGGGGCACGTCGTAGACGAGCTGGACCCGGGTGGGGGAGAGGTGCTCCTGCCGGACGAAGATGCCGCGGTGGTCGTTGGAGATCGTCATCGTCACCCCGATGAACTCGGCGGGCACGATCATCGAGACTCGCACGATCGGCTCGAGCACCTCGTCGAACCGGTCGGGGCTCGGGAGGGCGCCGGGGGAGTGGATGATCTCCTCCGTTCCGTCCTTGAGCTGGACCTTGTAGGTCACCGACGGGGCCGTCTGGATCATGTCCAGGTCGTGCTCCCGCTCGAGACGCTGCTGGATGATCTCCATGTGCAGCAGGCCGAGGAAGCCGCAGCGGTAGCCGAAGCCGAGAGCCTCGGACGTGACGGCCTCGTAGGAGAAGGAGCTGTCGGAGAGCGAGAGCGTGTCGAGCGCCTCTCGCATGGTCTCGTAGTCCTTGGGGTTCGTCGGGTAGAAGTCGGCGAACACCATGTGCCGGGGCTCGCGGTACCCGGGGAGCATCTCCACGTCGGGCGTCTTGTCGAGGGTCATCGTGTCCCCGATCCGCACGTCGCCGAGCGCCTTGATGTTGGACACGAAGTACCCCACCTCGCCCACGGAGAGGGAGTCGCGAGACTCCATCTTCGGGCTGAAGATCCCGATGTCGACGGCCTCGAACTTCTTGTCGGTGCCCTTCATCAGGACGCGGTCCCGCTTGTTCAGGGTCCCGTCCATGATCCGCAGGTAGACGATCACGCCGCGGTACTCGTCGTACACGGCGTCGAAGATGAGGGCGCGCAGAGGGGCGTTCGGGTCTCCCTCCGGGGAGGGAAAGCTCTCCACGATCCGGTCGAGCACGTCGTCCACGCCGACTCCGGTCTTGGCCGAGATCCGGCAGGCGTCCGTGGCCTCGATGGCGAGGCTGTTCTCGATCTCCTCGGCGATCTCGTCGGGGCGGGCGTGCCCGAGGTCCACCTTGTTGAGCACGGTGATGATCTCGAGGTCGGCCTCGATGGCGAGGTAGGCGTTGGCCACGGTCTGGGCCTCGACGCCCTGGCTGGCGTCCACGAGCAGGATCGCGCCCTCGCAGGCCTGCATGGACTTCTCGACCTCGTAGTTGAAGTCCACGTGGCCAGGAGTGTCGATCAGGTTGAGGACGTACTCGTGACCGTCCTTGCGGT
>CAZEFP010000268.1:0-5433 GCA_964511565.1 uncultured Planctomycetaceae bacterium | reverse complement strand
CGCGCCGCGATCTTTGCGGATGAGAATCTGTACGCCTCGGTCGGCGGCCGCCAGCTCCGGCCCGTCCGCGGGAGGCATCTCCCCGTTGCTCACCACCGAGAGCACATCGAGCCACCAGTCCACGTCCTCACCCCCGACGAGGTCGGGGTCGAGCTCGTCCAGCCGGAAGCCCCCCTTCTCCCTGTCCGGCCCGTGGCACCCCAGGCACGCCGACTCCAGCAAGGGCGCGATCTCTCGCCGGTAGGTGTCCAGGTCCGTGGTGAGCTCGGCGGGCCCCTCCGGCCCGGCGGCGCCGCCCTGGTACTGGGACCGACGGGCCCCCTCGACGCGGAGCGCTCCGAAGTCCGGCCGGTCCGCCCCGGCGTCCACGGCCATCCCCGCGCCGCCCGCGAGCGTGAGGGCACCGAGCGTCACGGTCCACAGCGCCGTCGGGAGGGGAGGGGGTGTCGAGCGTGTATCCACTGGGCGTCTTCGGTGACGGGAGGCCGCCCTCGCGCTTGAACAACGGTGTCCACGGGCCTTCGGGAAGGTCGGGAGGAGAAGGTAGCACGGACGACCCAGGCCCACCCCCCGCGGGGAGGGCGGTCGACGAGTCGGGGGGCGACCCCGTCATCCACTCGGCCGCCCGCTCGGCCCCTTGACTCCGATTGAGCCACCATGCCGTGGCCGTCGGATGTCCCCCACGCCCCTGCGGCCCACCGCGCCATCCGGATCGTTAATCTGCCCCTAACATGGAACCCGGAGCCCGGTGTGACACTCCGTCACGTAGGCGGCACGGCCCCCTCATCCCTGCGCGCCCTGTTCCTTCCACCTCTTCGCCTTCCCGAACCCATGAATCGATCCATCCTCTTCACGGCCGCCACGGGCATCGCCCTCGGCTCGGTCGCCTCTGCCCAGGCGGCCAACGACGACTGCACGACCGCCATCGCCGCGCCCCTCGGCGCCACCGCGTTCGACACCACCCTCGCCATCGACGAGGGGATCATCCCCTTCAACTGCGCGGCGAACGGCGGCCCGGACATCTGGTACTCCTACACGGCGGCGTCGACCAATGACATCGCCATCGACCTCTGCGGCTCGAGCTACGACACGGCCCTGACCCTCTACAGCGGCACCTGCGCGGCACCCATCGAGATCGTCTGCAACGACGACTTCTGCGGCCTCCAGAGCGGCGCCACCATCGGCGGCGTCAGCGTCGGCGACCAGTTCCTGATCCGCATCGCGGGCTTCGCTGGCGGCACTGGCTTCGGGACCATGAACATCGCCGAGGTCACCTCGCCCCCGGGGACGACCAACGACACCTGCGCCACGGCGATCACCCTGACCGCCGGCACGGCCGTGGCCTATGACACGACCACCGCCATCGACGAGGGGTTGATCCCCTTCTCCTGCGCCGGCGCCACCGCCCCTGACATCTGGTACAGCTACACGGCCGCGAACGGCAACAGCCTGACCTTCGAGACCTGCGGCTCCAGCTACGACACCGCCATCGAGGTCTACGACGGGAGCTGCAACGCCCTCAACCTCCTCGAGTGCAACGACGACAGCTGCGGCCTCCAGAGCTCGATCACCGTCGCGACCCCCGTCTCCGGCTCGACCTACTACATGCGCGTCGGCGGCTGGAGCGGCTCCACCGGCTTCGGCACGGTGCTGGTGACGGAGGGATCGCCCCCTGCCCCCCCGAGCCCCGTGACCATCGTGGACAACCTCCCCGGCACGTGGATCGATATCTCCACCACCGGGGCGCCGCTGAGCCTCAGCGATGACGGTGAGGCCGACATCCCGACCACCATCGGCAACACCGTGCTCGCCGCAGGCATCGCCCGCGTGGGCAGCAACGGCGCCGTGCGGTTCGACGGCACCGCCCTCGACCTCGGGTACGTCAATCAGCCCATCCCTTCCTTCAATGCCTTCGACAGCGAGCGGACGCTGATGCCCTTCTGGGACGACATCGACACCGACGGCGGCTTCGAGGGTGAGATCTACTACCAGGAGACCGGCGGCGTGCTCGTGATCCAGTGGGAGGCCGTCGAGTTCTACCCCGGCGGCACGGGCGGCATCGATACGGCCACGTTCCAGATCCAGGTGCCCTCGGGTACCGGCCCGATCGTGGCCCAGTTCCTCTACGAGAGCGTGGACTCCTTCCGCGCCGATGGGGGCGGAAGCGCGACCATCGGATTCCAGAGCGGGGACATCGGTGGCTACGACGACGCGGAGTGGAGCTATGACCTCCCCGGCGCCGTCATGAACAACACGGTCCTGACCGTACTCGCCGCGCCTGGTCAAATCGGTACGAACTACTGCACGGCGAACGCCAACTCCACCGGCGCCACGGCCACCATGGCCGCCACCGGCTCTGCCGTCCTGGCCTCCAACGACCTCGTCCTCGAGGCGGACGGACTCCCGAACAACTCGTTCGGCTTCTTCCTCGCCTCCCAGACCCAGGGCTTCGTGGCCAACCCCGGCGGTAGCCAGGGAGCCCTCTGCCTCGGCGGCGCGATTGGCCGCTACGTCGGGCCCGGCCAGATCCAGAACGCTGGATCCGCCGGGATGATCATGCTCCCCGTCGACAACACCCAGGTCCCCCAGCCCACGGGCTTCGTGGCCGTCAACGCCGGTGACACCTGGAACTTCCAGGCGTGGTACCGGGACAGCGACGGCATGGGCGGCGCGACGTCCAACTTCACCGACGGTCTCTCCATCGACTTCTGATTGCGACTGCGGCCCTGGCCGCAGACCGCAGTATCTCCGGTGGCCCGCCCCGCAGCATGCGGAGCGGGCCACCGTCTTGTCCGGCACCCTTGAGCGGAGGCCGCCGGCACCCTCCCGGCGGGGCCGCCAGGGCCACCACCTGTCTCCCTCTGCGCCCGCTTGGACCACGCAGGACGTATGTCGCGACCGTGAACGCGCCGACCTGCCAGACTGGTCGAGCGGCGCACGGACTCCTGGGCCGTCAGCGGGGCGGTCGCGATCGACATCAGGGATTCCCTGAAGACCGGACGACCTGCCCCACTAGAGACGCCTGTCCAGCAGGAGGACAGCACCATGATTGAAGCCTTGAGGAGAGTGCGCCTGACCGTACCCATGGCCGTGTGGTTCGTCGCCGGGCTCCCGGGCCTTGCGCGAGCAGGCGAGATCATCGTGGACGCGAACGGCGCAGGGGACTCGGTGGACATCGCAGGCGCGCTCGCCCTCGCCCAGGACGGGGACCTGATCCTGGTTCGACCGGGCACCTACCGCGAGGACCTCCTCCTCGACGGCCTCTCGGTTTCGGTCGTCGCCCAGCAGGACGGGACCGCCGTCGTGGAGGGGCGGATCGTGATTCGCTCCATCTCGCCCCACCAGCCCGTCCTCCTCCACGGGCTCCGGTTCGAGGGCATCAGCGATCCCGCCCTCGACGCCCAGCTCCCGACGCTCGAGGCCGACGACCTGGACGGCGAGCTCACCGTCGCAAGCTGCGCCTTCATCGGAGCCCCCGCCGCGGACTCCACCCAGGCCTTCGACCCCGTCGGCGGCGCGGGGGCCCACCTCGACGAGGTCCTGCGCTTCACGGCGCGGGCTTCGAGTTTCCTCGGCGGCGACGGCGTGGACGAGCTCAGCTGCACGGACGGCGACGGCGGCGACGGCCTCCAGCTCGAGTCCTCGAGGGCGGCCCTCTGGGGCTGCGAGCTCGCGGGCGGCGCGGGAATGAGCTGCACCTTCGATCTCGGCGACGGCCCCGGCGAGGGCGGCGCAGGGCTGCGCGCCGAGGGGTCCAGGCTGTTCCTCTCGGGGTGCACCATGACCGGAGGCCCCGGCGGCGAGAATGGCGACTCCCTGCCGCTCCCGGGTGGGGACGGTGGGAGCGGCGCCGTCACGGATGCCCCCACGCGACTGATCCTCGTGGACACGACCTCCGCTGGAGGCGCCGGCGGCAGCTCCTTCGCGGGCCCGGCCGGCGCCAACGGGGTGCCCTACTCGGGCGCCGGCCTCACTCGGACCCTCCCGGGCGCCTCCGAGAACCACGACACGCCTGTGTTCGTGAGGGCCCAGAGCGTGCACCCCATCGAGGTTCACGGGGAGCCCGGCGCGACGGTGCGGCTCCACCTGGCTCCCGCGGCCCCGTTCCTGTTCGACGTCCAGCGCGCCGCCGGAACGACGCCCGGCGTGGGCCCCCTGCCCACCCAGGAGCTCCTCCTCGGGACCATCCCCGCCAGCGGCGTGCTGAATGCGAGCGTCGGCATCCCGTCTCTCCCGCCCGCGGCGACCACGGTCGGGTTCACGTTCATCCTGGTGACCCGCGAAGGCGCCATGGCCTCCGCCCTGGGCGCCCCCCTCAAGGTCGTGGCCGTCCAGTGCTCGAACCTCGCCCCCGACTGCGATGGGAACGGTCGCGGTGACCTCTGTGATCTGCTCGAGGGCGCCGAGGACTGCGATGGGAACGGTATCCCGGACACGTGCCAGGCGGACTGCAACGGGAACGGCATCGCGGACCCCTGCGACATCGCGAGCGGCACCAGCGTCGACCTCAACGGCGACGGGATCCCGGACGAGTGCCAGCCCCAGAACGCCACCTGGCACGTGGACGCCGCGGCGCCTCCGGGCGGCGACGGTTCCGCCGCCGCCCCCTTCCAGAACCTCGCCGCCGCCTTCGCCATCGCCCTCTCCGGGGACGAGGTTCTGGTGGAGGACGGCGTCTACCGGGGGCCCGACAACAAGAACCTCGACCTCGGTCCCCGGTCCCTCACGGTCCGCAGCGCCAACGGTCCCGGCGCCTGCACCATCGACCTCGAGCAGAGCGGCAGGGCCTTCTACGCCTATCTCCCGCCGGCCTCCGTCCGTCCGACCATCCAGGGCCTCACCATCAAGAACGGGCACCCCTCGACCGCCGGGCCGTCCAACGGAGACGGCGGCGCGATCTTCGCGCGGCAGTGCGCCATCACCGTGATCGGCTGCGTCTTCGAGGGCAACCAGGCCCAGAGCGGCGGTGCCATCAGGGCCTCTGCCCCGGCCCTCTCTCCCACCGGTCCGCGGATCATCGACTGCGTCTTCGAGGCCAACGTCGCGGCGAGCTCCAGCGCCCTCGCCCTCAGCCTGGGCGCCGCGGAGGTGGACGGGTGCACGTTCACCAACAACTCCACCACCGGAGCCGGCGCGGTCTCCCTGGGCGGCTCGGTCGGCGCCCCGGCGGTGGTCAGCCGGTCCACCTTCCTCCAGAACACCGCCCTCTTCGGCGGCGCCCTCTACGCCCTCGGGGGGCCTGGAAGCGCGCCGGAGGTGAACTTCGTCGACCAGTGCGTGTTCGCCGGGAACTTCGCCTGGGACTCGGGCGGTGCCATCGCCGGCTCGGGCCTCGCGACCACGCGCGTCTCCAACTGCACCTTCGTGCTCAACGACGCCCTGCAGGTCGGCGGGGGGATCTCCCTGGACTTCGGGATGAGCGCCGTCGTGGTC
>CAZEFP010000267.1:4300-5438 GCA_964511565.1 uncultured Planctomycetaceae bacterium | reverse complement strand
ACGCCATTCTCACCGGCCTGCGCGTGGAGGTCGGCGCGTCCACCCTGGTGGTCAGCCGCGGGATCGGCGTCATCGGCGCGCCGCTCCGCGTCGGCGTCCCCGCCGAGGTGGTGGTGCTGAGATTCCGTCCGGCGTCGCCGAGGGCGGGAGGCTAGAGTCTCCCCGTGCAGGGAAGCCTCAGACTCCACGCCGGCGTGCTCTTCGTCGGGCGGCAGGCGCTCACGGCAGAGGTCTCCTCCCACGACCTCGACGGCCGCCCGCTGGAGACCCGCTTCAGCTTCCGGGACGAGGCCGCGGGCCGGTCCTCCGCCGACGGCATCGACGTCGACGAGGACCGCCGGCTCTGGATCGCCGACGGGGCCGCGGGCAAGGTGCGCTGCTTCACGCTCTTCGGCGTGGAGGTGGCCTCGGTGGGGGACGAGGGCGTCGAGACGGACGCGCGCGGTGCGCTCGGTCGGCCCGTGGACCTCCGCGTGGTGGGCTCGGACGACGAGATGGTGCTGCTGATCGCCTCCGGCGGCGACCGCCGCCACGGGCTCCAGGTGCTGCTGCCCGCGGGCGGCAAGGGCCGCTCCATCGCGCCGCTCGGCGACCCCGAGGGGCGCTTCCGGCGGATCCGTGGGCTCGACTGGCGGGACGGTGAGCTGGCGGTGGTGGAGGCCGGGGCGCGGCGGGTGCAGGTGTTCGAGGGCTCGCTCACGGGCCGTCTGGTCTTCCGCTTCGCGTTCTCCGTCCCCGAGGAGCTCGGGGAGCCCGAGGCGGTGGCGCTCGCCGGCGAGGGGCGCTTCCTCGTGGTGACCCGCGGCGAACGCTCGGGAATGCACCTGTTCGACGCGGCGGGGCGCCCCATCCGAACGGTCGCCCGAGACGAGCGCGAGGTCGGAGAGGGAGGCGTGGATCAGCCCTGCGCCGTGGCCCTCGACCTCGCGGGTTCGGACCGCCGGAGCCGAGCCTGCGTCCTCGATCAGGAGGGGGAGCGAGTCCAGGTCTTCTCCCTCGATGGCAGGAGCTTCGGCTCCATCCTGGGGCTCGGGGACGGCTGAGGGTCGGGGCCCGGACCCGGGCGGTTACCATCCGTGGAGCCGCCACCCGTCCGGCTTCCGTCGATGACCCGCCCCAAGTCCCGCCCTGCCCGCCC
>CAZEFP010000267.1:0-4290 GCA_964511565.1 uncultured Planctomycetaceae bacterium | reverse complement strand
CCCATTCCTGGCGGCCATCGCGACCGCCTGCGCCCTCGGGCTCGGGGCGCTGGCGCTCCTGACCGAGCCCGCGGTCCCCACAGGTCCGGGGAGGGGGCCCACTCCGGCGTCGAAGGGCGATGGCCCGGACGAGGTTCGCCTCTCTGAGGTGGCCGGCGCCAGCCAGGGGTTGCCGGGCACCGGCGCTGCGGCGGGCCCCTCCGAGGCTGCCCGCCGCGCGATCGAGGCCGAGTCGAGGTCGGCGGAGGGCCCCGCCGCGGAGGGGGCCGAACGCCTCGCGCGACTGCGGGTGATCTCGGCGGACGAGGGGGCGCCCATCCCGAACGTGACGCTGGATCGAATCTGGCAAGGAGAGGTGCGCCTGTCGCGCGGCGTGGAGCTCGAGGACGGCCCCGAGGGCACCGTCGAGCTGCGCTGGCGTGGCGGCGAGGTCGTCGACGTCCAGCTGGAGGCGCCGGGCTTCGAACGGGTCACGGTGGTGGAGGTCGCCGCCGGTCCCGACCCCGTCGTGGAGGTCAGGATGCGCCGTGCGGCGAGCCTGACCGTCACGAGTGAGGGGTTCGAGGAGGGCGCCGAGGGGCTCCTGGTGCTCTATCGCTCCGCGAAGGCGGACGGTCGGACGCTGCTCCGTCAGACCTGGCAGCTCGATCAAGAGGAGCGCCTGGAGCTGAAGCCGGGCCCCGTGAGCGCCGTGCTGATCGCCGAGGGGCAGCCCCCCTCCTCCCAGCTCGGGTTCGACGTCGCGCCGGGGGAGGACCTCCGCATGGTCTTCAAGGCGGACCGGGGCGAGCTCCTGCGCGGACGGGTGGTGGAGAAGACCACCCGGCAACCGCTCGCGGGCGTCGAGGTGCAGGCGCGTCCCACCATCTCGGGGCTCGGGGGCGACGTCGCTCGGCTCGCGTATCCGCCCATGATCACCGGGGAGGACGGACGCTTCGAGATCGGAGGCCTGCCGCTCGGCCCCCTCGATGTCTCGCTGGCGCCGAGCTTCGGCCCGCCCGTGGTCCGCCGAGTGACGGTCACCGAGGGCGAGGCGGCGCGAACCCGCGACCTGGCCGTGGGCGGTGCCGCGACCGTCTCGGGGAGGGTCCGACTGGGGGAGGGCGTGGATGCCGGGGACCTGACGGTCCTGATCATCGCACCGGGTGAGCTGTCCCGGCTCCACCCGGACCCTGCGGCCGGAGGGAGCGCGCTCACGGGTCGTCGGAGTCAGAAGCGCGGTGCCCTCGCGGAGGTGTCGGGCGAAGGGTCGTTCCGGTGCGACACGGCCCCCGCGGGCCGACCGGTTGGCGTCCTCGCGCAGTCGGGGACGGCCATGGCGTTCGTGAGGATTCCGGGCGCCCTCGTGCCGGGGGAAGAGCGGACCGGCGTGGAGCTGAGCCTCGAGCGTCCCGAGCCCGCGGTGCTGAGGGTCGTGAACGACCTCGATGAGCCGGTCACCGGAGTCGACGTGTCGGTCCGCTTCCTAATGGGCGGCGCGAGCGCCGGGGGATCGGCTGCGATGTGGTCACGGGACCAGTCGCTGTTTGACGACGGCGGCCGCTTCGAGCTGCCCTTCCCTGCGGAGTCGGTGCGACGGATACGGCTCTCCGCCGAGGGGCACCTCCCCCTGGACACCTCCTGGCCGCTGATCGGGGGCGTGCCCGCCGTCGAGCCCACCCTGCAGATGATCGCCTGCGCCCCGGTGGAGCTCCTCGTCCATGACGAGTTCGGGTTCGCCGTTTCCGGTGCGCGAGTCGAGGCCTGGCCCAGGGGGCAGACGGCCGAGAATGCCCTCGCCGCGAGGATGCTCCGCTCGGTCCGCTGTAACGGGCGCGGGCGGGCGAGTTTGGAGCTCGATCGAGGGGTGCTGGATTGGGTCGTGCGGGCGCGGGCGGCGGGTCATCGGCCCGGCGAGGAAGTGGGGCTCAGCAAGGGGAGCGCCGCCGAGCTTCGCCTCGTTCTCGAGCGGGAGGAGGCGCCACGTCCCGGGTCGATCTCGGGCCGACTGACGCGCCGCGGCGATGGCGCCCCGGTCCCAGGGCTCACGTTCGGCGGACTTCGGGGCGGTGTCGCGATCCTCGACGGCGCGGATTTCGTGCTTCGTGGGATCCGGGCGGGCCGGGTGCAGATCGTGGCCACGGCGCCCGGATACGAGAGCGTCAGGGTTCCGGTGGATCGGCTGGAGGCAGGTCAGAGCCTCCAGCTGGCGGAGCTCACCACCCAGAGCACCTTCAGCGCCGAGGTCGCGGTCTCGGACGGGGCGGGGAACCGAGTTCGCAGGGCGAAGGTCCGCCTGTTGCGGCTCGACGAGAAGCGTGGTGGTCGGCTCGACGCTCCGAGGAAGCTCACGTTCCCTTCGGTGGGAGACGCCGAGGGGAGGTATCGACGGGACGGCATTCCCAGGGGGAAGTGGCTCCTTGCCGTGGATCATCCCGCCTACGCACGCTTCCGAGAGGTCGTGAGCATCGGGCGACCGGATGCCGCACTCCAGGTCACCCTCGGGCGGAAGAAGGCGCGTTGAGCCCCCTTGGACGGGGTGCGCCGGTCCCCTGACCGGGGAGCGCCGTTGGCGCCGCTGATCGATCCCCGGTCCACATTCGGGACAGTCCACTGGCCCTTAGGGTATCTCCCCGTCGGGCGCAGCCGAGAGCGGGCCCGTCTCTCACCTACCATTGGGAGCGCGGGGATCTCCTACCGCAGGAGTCCGTCCCGCTTTCTATAGGCCCGCTTCGCTTCCACTTCTCGCCTCTGGCCGCTCCCGCACCGTGTTCAAACTCCTCACCGGCGCCGCCCTCGTAGGGCTCGCCGCGGCGACGCAAGGGACGTCGGCCGCGCAGCAGGGACGCCTTCCGGGCCTCTCCACGCGCTCGATCGTGATGGCGTCGCCTTCGAGGCCATCGACCTACGGCCCCCGGCACATTCAACTCGGCAACGGGACCTCCGCCTTCATCAACACGGTGACCTCGGCCTCGCCCGCCCTGCCGGGCCTGATTCCCGGGCGCGGCGGTCTGGTGCTGATCATGTCGATCTTCGTGGAGGAGACCCAGGCGGAGGAGCCGTTCTCGATCTACATCCCGCCGACCCCGGTGGGTGTCGAGCGTCCGATGCTCGTCGCGTTCCACGGGTTCAACGTCTCGCACCTCGACATCTGGGCCAACACCTCGTTCATCTCGGAGTGCCAGGCCCGCGACTGGATCTTGATCGCGCCGTACTCCCGGAACCTCGCCCCGACCGGGCCGGGCTCCTCCCAGATCAGCTTCGGCAGCGCGCAGAGCCAGCTTCACGTCAAGGCGGTCATCGACTACGTCCGGGAGAACTTCTCCGTCGACCGTGACCGGATCTACGGGGTCGGCTTCTCGATGGGCGGAGGAGCCGTGATGAGCTATGCCGCGAGGCACCGAGATCCCGAGCGCGGTGCGTTCGCCGCGGTGGTCAACCACACGGGGACCGTGTCGCTGCGTCATACCTACGACAACGTCAGCCTGAACCTGCAGTCGCTCATGCGGCGGATCTTCAACGGGGCTCCCGCGTTCACGCCTTTCGAGTACGCCCGGGTCTCGAGCATCGATCTCGATTCGTTCGGTAACCTCGTGCCCGGCAGCCGCCACATGGCGACCAACCTCGCCGGCGTGCCCGTGAGGACCTACTACGGCATCGGCGACTCCGAGCAGTACCTGGTGGACCAGTCCATCGCCCTCGACAGCTTCATGTCGGGGATCTCATCGAACTTCGAGCTGATCGCCCTGCCCGCCAACTGCACGGCGCAGCAGCAGGGTCACTGCTGGAACACCATCGACGAGACCGAGGTCTGCGATTGGTTGGCGCAACAGAGCCTCCCGGCTCCTGGCCCGGTGGGCCAGGTCGTCGCGGACCGCAACGCGCGCTGGGGGAACCTCCGCGTGGAGCCTACCTCCATGGGAGACTTCGCCTCCCTCGACTACTCCGTCTCCACGTCGCAGGGCTCGATTCGACTGCTCGGGACGGTCAACGTCGACGAGGTCGAGCTGGACCTCGCGGACGTGGGGCTGTCGGCATCCGCACCCTTCAGCTTGCGGTGCGGGAGCGCGGACTCGACCGGGGATCGCATCCTCGTGAACGGGCTCTCTGCTCCCCCGCAGGATGTCCTGCGGAACGGGATCTCCCTCGGTCAGGACTGCCAGGGAGGGGGCTCCGCATGGTGCTTCGACGCCACCACGGGCACCCTCAGGATCGAGGAAGCCTCGAGCCTCTCCTCCTTGTGGAGCATCGTCCCCTGAAGCTCGGGGCGAGGCCGCGGCGATCCCGCGGCCTCGGTGGCGTCAGTTCGGC
>CAZEFP010000266.1:3670-5454 GCA_964511565.1 uncultured Planctomycetaceae bacterium | reverse complement strand
ACCTCCACGCCCTCGACCGCGGCCGCCTCCTCGAGACCCGTGATCTCGTCTCCCTTGCGGGGCGACTCCGGGTAGCCCTCCGCGGCCGCCACCACCCCCACGCAGGTCGACCCGTCCCACTCGGGGCTCTCGATCTCGGAGAGCGTCCCGTCGGCGGTGGCGATGAGGATCGGGACGATGTCGCTCTTGAGCCGGCGCATGAGCGCCTGACACTCGGGGTCCCCGAAGCGGACGTTGTACTCGATGACCCGCGGGCCCCCCTCGGTGAGCATGAGCCCGATGAACAGCACCCCGCGGAACGGGATCTTCTCCCGGCGCAGCATGTGGATCGAGGGCAGCAGCACGTGCTGCTCGATCTGCTTGTAGATGCGCTTGCTCAGCTCGGGGACCGGTGAGTACACGCCCATCCCACCCGTGTTCGGCCCCTCGTCGCCGTCGTAGGCCTGCTTGTGGTCCTGGACCGGCTCGAGCACGAGCACCGCGTCCCCGTCGGTGATCGCGAAGACGCTGGCCTCCTCGCCCACGAGGAACTCCTCGATGAGGATCTGCGCGCCGGCCTCGCCGTGACGCCCCTCCTCCATGATCCCGTCCACCGCGACCTTCGCCTCGGCGAGGTCCTGGCAGATGTAGACGCCCTTGCCCGCCGCGAGGCCGTCGGCCTTCACCACCTGCGGCCAGGTCGTGCAGCCCTCAAGGTACCCCTTGGCCTGACCCGAGCGGTCGAAGCTGCGGGCGGTGGCCGTCGGAATGCGGTGCCGCTCGATGAGGTCCTTGGAGAAGGCCTTGGAGGCCTCGAGCTGCGCGCCCTCGGCCCCCGGCCCGAACACGCGGAAGCCCGCGTCTCGCATGCGGTCGGCGAGCCCCGCGGCCAGGGGGTCCTCCGGGCCGATCACCACGAGCCCGGGGCGTTCCGCCTCCGCCAGCGCCATGAGGCCGTCGAGGTCGTTGGCGGCCACCGCCGCGATCCGCGCCACGTCCCCGATCCCCGCGTTGCCCGGCGCGCAGATGACCTCCGAGACCATGGGCGACTTGCCGATCTTCCAGCAGAGCGAGTGCTCTCGACCGCCGGAGCCGATCACGAGGACCTTCATCGAATGGGTGGAATCGGACATGGGGCGCGTCTGCAGATGTGAAAGAGGGGGCCGGAGAGAGCTTCGCTCGGCGGAGATGGTATCCGCCCGACTTCCGCGCGGCCACGCGATCCTGCCCAGGACCAGGGGGACTCGGGACATCTCTTGGGATGGCGCCCCGATGCCGCGCGGCTCCCTAGGCCCCCGGGCGAGATTGGGCTACGCTCCGGGCCCGTCGGGGTGTACCTCAGTTGGTAGAGGCGTAGCTTTGGGTGCTATGAGTCGCTGGTTCGAGTCCAGTCACCCCGACCACCTGCGCCCGTAGCTCAGTTGGATAGAGCACCCGCCTTCTAAGCGGACGGTCCCTGGTTCGAATCCAGGCGGGCGTGCCACCCCCCCTTGCCCTGACCGTGGGCTCAGCGCCCGGCCTCTCCGATGGCGGCACGGCTGATCGCCACGGGGTGGAGCACCCCCTGACGGGGAGCGCCCGACCAGCCGTCCTCGGGCGAGCCCTCGAACAGGGCGTCGTCGAAGAAGTTCCACGTGGTCAGGGAGTCGTCGCTCTCGGGGTGGAGCAGGTGGGCCGTCAGCGGGGTGCACGGCACCAGGACCGACCCCGCCAGGACCCTCGTCACCCGGCTGCTCCACTCGCCCTCCACCGAGACCTCGCGGTGCCCCTGGAACGGGCGGGTGGCGCGGTCCGCCGACGACACG
>CAZEFP010000266.1:0-3660 GCA_964511565.1 uncultured Planctomycetaceae bacterium | reverse complement strand
CCGCAGCCCGCTCCCGTCACCGAGGTGGACCCTCAGGGCCTCGAGCACCGCCGGGGGAGCGTCCTGCAGCACGAAGCACCGGCCCACCTCGGCCATCCGGGTCGGCTGAAAGCGGTCCCGGACCTCCATCCCGACCACGCGCACGGACTCGGGGCCCCGCGCGACGCGGCGGGTCCCCGCCTGCATCCCGCGCTTCTCCGGGTCGAGGTCCACCTCGACCGTGTCGATCGCGCTCACGCGGACGGGGAGCTGGCGCCCCGGCGCCAGCTCGCAGTCCACGCCGAGCATCCACGTGACCTCGCCGTTCGCGTCGACCCGCGCCGCCCGCGAGGCGTCGATCAGCTCCTGGATGGCCTCCCGGTCCTCCGCGATGCGCTGCAGGCTCGCGAACATGAACGCGTAGGTCGCCTCCACGCGGCGCTGGTACGGGAGATAGCTGTAGGCCTCCGAGAGGATCGAGACCGTGTCCCGAAGCCCCATGAGGTTCGTCCCGAAGCGCGGCCGCGAGTCGTAGGTGGACCACGCCACGGGGTCGCCGCGGTCCCCACGGGACCCGCGCTTGCGGGGCGGGTACTCGAAGTTGCCGTAGTCGAAGACCTCGAAGCGCGCGAGGCGAAGCCGCTCGCGCACGCCGGGGAGCAGGGCGCCGCGCACGTAGGCGTGGAGAGGCTCGGCGAGTAGGTCAGGTCGTAGCCGTGGTAGGAGCCGTTCGTGGTGTGCAGGTCCATGAAGGCGATCGGCCGCAGCTCGTTCACGAGCCCGGTCAGCGCCCTCGCCTCCGGGGACTCGACCTTGACGAAGTCCCGGTTCAGGTCGAGGCCCATGGCGTTCGGCCGCTCCCCCACGCCCCCGTCGGGCCCGTTCTGGGTGACCCGGTTGGTGCGCGCGATGCGGTCGTTTCCGTCGGCGTTGTAGACCGGCACGAAGGTCAGCCGGAGCCCCTCGGCCAGGTGGCGGTGGTACCCCACGGCGAACTCGCGGAGCAGGAGCTGGACCGCCACCTTCCCCTCGATCTCTCCGCCGTGGATGTTCGCGTTCACCAGCACCGAGGGCCGCGCCGCCACCTCCTCCGCCGACCCGGGGGCCGTCACCGTGACCGCGATCAGGTCCTGCCCCTCGGAGGTCTGGCCGATGACACGGCGCTGGAGCCAGCCGCCGCGCGGGAGAGGATCCAGCGACTCCAGGAAGGCCGTCACCTCCGCCGTGGTGGAGCTGCGGGTGTATCCGCTCGACTCGGCGACCGTCGCCGGCCAGGTGGGCGTTCCTCCCTTGGGAACCGACTCCACCAGGGGCAGCAAGGAGTTGGGTGCCGGGGGCACGGTGGCCCGCGTGATCTGAGGCCGCTCCTCGGCGCCTGGGACCTGGATCGGCGCCGGGCCGGGGACGAGGGCGAGCATCAGCGCGGAGGATATGACCAGCATGGCGCCAGTCTAGTCCACGGCGTGAACCGCAGTCACATGACGACGGGCGCCGCCGTCCCGCACCCGCTCAGGTCAGGCGGTCGCGCTCCGCCGTGTCGCCATCCTGCCCCTCACCCCGAGCCTCGGTCCCGGCCTCGGGCCCGGCCTCGGGCTCCGTCGCAGACTCGGCCGCGGGCTCAGCCTCGACCTCGGCCTCAGGTTCCACGCTCGCGGGCGCCGGGGGGTCCTCCACCGACGCAGGGGGCGCGGAGACGGTGGGCTCCGCCGCGGCGGGCGAAGCGGCAACGTCCGCACGAGGCGCAGGCGATCGCAGGTCACGGAGCGCGCGCCCGTAGAGGAAGACAGCCGCGCCGAAGCAACCCAGCGCCCCGAGGATCAGCTGCCAAGGAGAGGCCCCGGAGGCGAGCTGGATGTAGGCCGCGCGCTCCGCGTCCACGGCGGCGAGGATGGCCGCGGGCGTGAGCCCGACGCCAACGAGGGCGGCCCCGAGGGCGAGGCCGCCCAGCACTCGCCCGCGCTGCCGTAGGGTCGACGTCACGGTCGGGTCCTCCACGGGATTCCCGTCCGCGTCCCTCGCTCCCATGCCCATCCAGCCGAGGGCGCGACGGACCTCCGCGGTGAGCGTGCGCGCGTCGTCGCGGCCCCTCGCCACCAGCTGCACCATCTCAGCCCTCGCGGCCTCGCGCTCGGCCCAGGCTCGGTCGGCGGCGTCTCCGCGCTCCTTCTCCAGGCGCAGGGCAGCCTCACGCAGCTCCGCCTCCAGCTCGAGGACCCTGGCCCGGGCGCTCTCGCTCGCCGACTCGGCGGCGCCGCGGGCGCGGGCCTCGGCCAGCACGCTCTCCTTGACCTCCTTGAGCTCACGCTCCAGGCCGGTCACGTGGAGCTCCTGGCGGCGCTCGCTCGCGATCGCCGCGGCGAGGACGCGGCGGTACTCGTCGCGCTGCTCCCGGGCCTTGCTGGCGGCCTCGATGGCCTGGACCGTCTTCTTGGTGCGCTGTTCGTAGCGCTCCACGAGTTCCCGGGTCACCTCTCGCTGCGCCTTGACCTCGGCAGCCAGGGTCTCCGCAGCTTTCAGCTCACGCTTCTTGGATCGGCCAAACATCTCCCCCTCCGCGCGGTTGACAGGCCCCAAGTCCGCGCAACCAGGGCCGGGGTGCGCTGACGTGAAGGTGCCAAGATCCACCCCCCGTGCGCAAGGGCAGGCTCGATTGGCGCCCCTGAGGGGGTCAGGCGCTCCGGCGAACGCCGGCCGAGGCCCCCTGGACCCCCTGGATGAAGGCCCGCACCCAGTCCTCCAGCTGCGCCTCCGGCGAGGCGCCGGGGAGCTCCGAGAGGGCCTCAAACTCGAGGCCCAGGAGGATCACCCCCTTGCCGAGGCGTCGGCTCCTCAGGTGGGCGGCAAACCGCAACGGGTCCGCTCGTCCCTCGGCGCGGAGGATCACCTCGACGGTCTCGAGGCCCTGGAGCGCAGCCTCGGCCTCCCAGAGGACCTCGACGCAGCCCCCGCAGGTGGAGAGGTCAAGGACCGTGCCCTCCACCGGGCCATGTCCGCCCCCGACCTCGAGGGTCACGGTCACCTCGCCGTCAAGGGTCACCCGATCCGTACGGCGGGGTTCGAAGATCGGAGCGAGCGCCCGGCGGGCCCTCGCCCCGAGCAGGAAGTGATAGCGCCGCCCCTGATCGTTGTCCTCACGCTGGAGGACCTTGCCGAGGATGACAAGGTCCTGCCCCGAGCCCTCATGTCGGACCCTCAGCTCACCGGAGCGCCCCACGGGCAGGACGGGTCCCGCCCCGGCGGGGTATCGCACGACGAGCTCCAGCCCGCCGGGATCGGAGCGGACCGACTCGATCTCCCCGGGGGCGGCCTCGGGGATCGACGGGATCGAGACCAGAGCTCGTTCAGGCGCTCTCATGGTCGGGATATCGGCTCGGGGAGCGGGGCCACCTGAAGGGGGATCCCGGATGCGGGGGGCGCCCGCCCGCCCGGGGGCGCCATGACCCGCCTCCGAGCCCCTCGGGCACCGAACGGCGCCGCCCGGTGGCGCTCGCCCCCCCCCACGGAATATTCTCTCCCGTCGCCAACGCCTCCAGTCGAGGGGCGTAGCGACGCCAATCGCGCCCGCCGGCCTCCGGCAGGCCCCCCAATCCAAGCGACAGCGCCCCCCTCCCGCGCCATGATCGAGATTCAGAACCTGACCAAGAGGTTCGGCCCCATCACGGCAGTCGATGACCTCACCTT
>CAZEFP010000265.1:0-5464 GCA_964511565.1 uncultured Planctomycetaceae bacterium | reverse complement strand
AGGCAGGTGATGTCACGGCCCCGCGGATAGATGGCGCCGCTGTGCAGGATGTCGAAGGTCTCGCCGGTGGTGCGCCCCGCCTGGGAGAGGGCCTCGAGTCGGTCCTCGTCGTAGCCGTTCTCGATGACCACGGCCTTCCCCGGATCGCATCCGCGATAGCGATCGAGGTAGAGCTCCCGCATGCGCTCCGTCGCGAAGATGAGGACATCGGCCTCCTCGATCGCGGCGCGATCCACGCGACTGGCCAGTCGGAGGGCCTCGTAGCCGGGCTCGTAGTGTTCGGGCGCGGGGTCCCTGAAGTCGGCGATCCAGGGGAGCCCGGATCGCCGCGCGAGGTTGCGGGCGACCATGTGGGCGGTGAACACCGGATAGGTGGAGTAGATCGCCGCCGGGGCGGTCTCCCGGATCGCCGTGCGTCCCTTGCGGACGGCGAAGGGGTACCAGCTGCTGTAGCGGTCCGGGGTGGAGGTGATCGTCAGGTAGCGGCCGGAGACGGCGAGTCGCCGGGACGCGTCGAAGCTCCAGGCCCGGCGGACGTCCACCTCGGTCGGGACCTGCAGCGTCTCATCGCGCCGGGCGTACGCGCCCCCGTTCGTGGTCAGCACCACGGGGTCCCAACCGTGGGAGGGGAGGTGCTGTGCGAACTTGAGCGTGCGCTGCACCCCCGCGCTCAGGCACGGCGGGAACTCGTAGGCCACCATCAGCAGCTTGGGGCGGTCCGTCACGTTCGGCACCGCCTCCAGTCTCCTCGCATGGGCGCGAGGGCCACCGCGTTTGCGGGAAGGGATCCAGCGCGTGAGCTTGTCACGGAGAGCCGATGCATGGTTCGTGGTCGGGTGGGCCGCGCCGGTTCATGTGGGCGGCTGGGCAGGCGCGAACAAGTTATCACGGCGCGCCCGCCCGGTGCCGCCAGGCGTTGTTCTCGATCCTAGACGTAGTGCAGCCGGCCCAGCCGCTCCTCGCGGTCGCCGGCGAAGCGCTGGATCCCCTCGAGGAGGCTCGCGGCGTCGATCTTGGCCTCGGCCTTGACCTCCGGGATGGAGCCACCGGTGCGCCAGCGGTCATCGTGGTCGCTGGTCATGGCGTACTGCTCGGCGACCTTGGTCGAGAGCCAGGGGTGCATCCCGATGCGGCTCCCGTTGGAGATGACCGTGCTGTCGAGCCAGTCCGACTTGTGCAGGACCGTGTCCCGGTACTCCTTGGGCTGGGCCATGAAGAGCTCGTAGCTGGAGGTCGCCACGATCTTGCAGTTCGGGGCGGTGCCGTCGTGGAACTGCGGGAGGAGCTCGATCACCGACTCCATGGTCGAGGTGCCCTCCACGATGAGGGTGCCCTCCTTGGGCCGGCTCATGTCGTAGTCCCGCAGGACGTAGGCGCCCTTGGCCGCCTCCATGTGGCTCGGGATCCCGAGCGCCTTGCGGTCGGGGATCACCACGCCCGGCCGGGTGAGGTGCAGGGCGATGATGGGGACGTCGGTCTTCAGCGCGGCGGCCAGGGCGGGCGCGACCTCGTTGTGCTCCCAGGGGCGCAGGTTGATGACGTGGCCCTCGGGGAAGAGCTGCGTCACCACCGGCGAGAAGATGCCGAAGTGGGTGCGGCTGTCCTCGGCGGTCTCGGGGCCGGAGTGACCCGCCACCCAGATGACCTTCCCGACCTTGAGCTCGCAGTCCTGGGCCAGCTGGCTGAACAGCCGCATCATCCCGTACTTCAGGTACGAGAAGCTGCCGTAGGTCGAGCAGGAGCCCCAGTAGCCCATGAACGAGTCCTCGGGGGTCGCGCTCATGTTCACCGTCGCGGCGCCCACCACGAGGCCAGAGTTCGCGAACTCCGTGATCTGCTGGGGGAGGAGCGAGCCGATGGTGTTCGAGTTGCGCTCGTACCAGCCGAAGCTCTCCTTGCCCTCGAAGTCCTTGGCGAAGCCGCTGATGGCGGTGGAGTCCGCGAGGTCGGCGGAGCACGCGAGCACGAGCGGGCGGCCCATGCGCTCCTTGGCGAGGCTGTTGACCCAGGCGCCGAACTTGGCGAAGCCGTCCTTGTTGGCGGCCTTGGCGCCGGCGGGGAGGAAGAGCGCCTCGGGCAGCTGGTCGAGCCAGCTGCGGTCCTCGTGCATGTTCCTCTCGGGGTCCAGGCGCAGCCCCTCGGGCTTCGCGGGGATGGACTCCCCGAGGCCGAGCAGGGTGTTGGCCACGTACTCCGCGAGCCCCTCGGTGTCGCGGAGGACGCTGAACACCGTCTCGAACCAGCCCCGGGACTGCTCGCGGCAGCCGTCCTCGCCCGGATCAGTGGTGTCGCCGTGCCCCTCGAACGTCACGCCGTACTTCTTCGCGAACTCCTCGCGGCAGGCCCAGAAGGCCTCGGAGTTGCGGCCGTGGGACTTGCCGTGGGAGGCGGCGTCGTAGATGCCGTAGCCGCGGCCCTTGCGGGTCTTGAACCAGACGCACCCGGGCCGGCCCTGGGTGTCTTCGGCGTGGACGATCTTCAGGAGGGCGCTGGTGATCTGCTCGTAGTCGTGGCCGTCCTCCGCGCCCGCGACCCGCCAGCCGTAGGGCTCGAACCACTCCTTGGGGGTCCCGTGGGCCACCTCGGAGTTGGCGAAGGAGTCGATGCCGTGGTCGTTCCAGTCGAACAGGTAGATCAGGTTGTCGAGGCCCAGCCCGTAGGCGGAGTTCTTCACCTCGTGGTGGCAGCCGGCGGTGTGCCCGCCCTCGCCCTCGACGGCGAAGACCTTGGTGTCGGTGCCCGCGTGCTTGAGGGCCACCGCCTCGCCCAGCGCGGCCGGCGCGCCGTGCCCGCTGGGGCCGGTGTTGAACTTGAAGAAGAGGGTCTTGCCCTCCATCTCCGCGTGCCCGGGCAGCTGGCCGTTGTGGCGCAGCCACAGGAGGTCCTCCCAGGTGAGCATCCGCTCGGCCGCGTTGGGCACGAGGTACCGCTCGTCCCCGGTGCGCTCGTGCATGATGCGCAGCGCCTCGCTGTAGACCGCGAGCATCGCGTAGGTGCCGGGGTTGCAGTGGCCGGCCACGAGCACGTAGCGGTCGCCGAAGGGGTTCTCCGGGTGACGGACGTCCCAGCGCATCCCCGGACCCAGGGTGGTGGCGACCATCATGGGGACCTTGGAGCGTGAGCCGCCGGGGTGGCCGCTCTGCCGGAGGTTCAGCATGAGGTCGATCGACTGATCGATCAGGTCGCCCACGATCTCCCACTTGCCGAAGTGGGGCTTGAAGTCGTCGAGGGTCGGTCGGGATTGGGTCGTCATGGCCTGGATGGGGGCTCGCGTGGCAGTTCGCTGGGGCTTTTTGGCGCACGAGTCTAGCCCCCCGGGAGCCGGGTGAGTGGGGAGGGAGCCAATAACAAGGGCCCGCGCCGTCGGGGACGGCGCGGGCCCTGGGTGGGTCCTGCGGGGGAGGGCCCTCGGCGCTCAGCGACGGTCCATCCGCCGGCGCATCTCGTTCATCTCCCGGCGCATGGCCCGGACCTCCTCGCGGAGCTCCCGGATCGCCCCCATGGCCTCGGGCAGCATCTGCCCGCCGCCGCGGGGCCCCATCTGGCGCCCCCTGCCCTCGCGCGGCATGTCCCGGCCGCGCCGCATGTCCCAGTCCCGTCGCTGCTGGGGCTCGATGACGTCGATGCCGGTCGGACCAGCCTCGAAGATCACGCGGCCGATGTCGTCGGTCTCCATGGCCTCGATCTCGACGAAGCCGCCCAGGGGCAGACGACGGCCACGGCGCCTCGTGTCGCGCTCCTCGTCACCGCCGACGTGGATGACCCGGCGCTCCACGTGGCGCTCGTGGTGCTCGCCTTCCTCGTCGTGGTCCCCCTCGGTCTCGATCTCCACCTCCATGTGGATCTCGCGGCCCCCGAGGTCATGGCCGTGGATCCCGACCTCCTCCAGGATCTCCTCGAGGTCGATGTCCATCTCGTCCTCCATCTCCATCCGGATGTGGACCTCGCCGTGGCCCCCGGGGAATTCGAACCGGCGCACCTCGTGGTGGCCGTGGTCGTCCTCATCGTCGTGGCCGACGAAGATCATGCCGCCCTCGAGCCCCAGGGCGTCCAGGGCCATCTCGAGGTGCTCGTCGTGGTGCCCGTCGTGGTGCTCGTGGTCTTCGTCCCCGTGGTGACCATCGTGATCGTCGTGGTCCTCGTGATGGTCGTCCTCGTGGCGTCCCTCGTCCTCCATGAGGTCCTCCACGAGCCGCTCGATGAGCTCGGAGTGCTCACCGTCGATCATGATCTGCCTCCCATCCTCGTCGCCGAGGCCCATGACGATCACCCGTCGTTCACGCCTCTCCTCGCCGTGGTGGTCTTCGTGGTGCTCGTCGTGGTGCCCGTCGAGCTCCTCCATCTCGTGCTCGATCCGGCCGAGCCTCTTGTGCAGCTCCTCGATCATGCGCTCGATCTCGCGGGCCTCGGCCCGGAGTTCATCCCAGCGCTGGTCGTCGTCCAAGAGGATGGGGAGCGGAGCCGCGGCGGTTGCGCTGGGCGGAACGGGCGCCGCGCTGGCGATCAGGGCAGTGATGAGCGAGAGCATGGGTTCGGTCGTGGGTGGTGGTTTGAGTCGTGGCCTCGATGAGCCGCGGCGGGGTACGCCGGGGCGTCTCCAGCGTTTGTCGGTCGGGGGACGAAAGAACTTCCGCGGAATCAGAAGAGTCGTGGGGGCCGGTTCAGACCATGCCACAGGCGCCGATTCTTGGGCGGAATCGCCAGCCGACCAACATGTGGCCGGGCCAACGGAATCCAGGATGGGGACGTAACCTCCCCCCGAGGCGCCCCGTAGTGTCCGGGGCGTGGCACGAGCCGGCGTTCGGAGCGACCGCGATCTCGGCCCTGGGCCCGTCGCCTGCGGCCTTTCTGCCGCAGAGCTATCCTCCAACGACGTCTCCTGCCCCGCTCCTGGGACGGCCGGTCCGGGCCGACCCGTTCGCCCGGAGGCCCTGGCCCCTCGCCGGGCCCCATGACCCTCCCCTCCCATGACGACGATCGAGCGCCCCCCCGCCCCTCAGTTTGACGACACGGCCCGCTTCCTCGGGGAAATCAAGGAGCGCGTCGGTCGGGTCGTCGTGGGCCAGGAGGTGGTCGTGGAGCGGATCCTCATCGCGCTCCTGACGGGCGGACACCTCCTGCTGGAGGGTGTCCCTGGCCTCGCCAAGACGCTCCTGGTGGCGGCGGTCTCCAAGACCGTGGACCTCGACTTCGCGCGGATCCAGTTCACGATCGACCTGCTCCCCTCGGACATCCTCGGCTCCGAGATCCTCGACCAGCGGGACCAGACGTTCAAAACCCACAAGGGTCCGATCTTCACCAACCTGCTCCTCGCCGACGAGATCAACCGCGCCGCGCCCAAGGTGCAGAGCGCGCTCCTCGAGGCCATGCAGGAGCGGCGGATCACCATCGGCAACCAGAATTACGGCCTCCCCGTTCCGTTCCTCGTCATCGCGACCCAGAACCCCGTGGAGCCGGCGGGCAC
>CAZEFP010000264.1:0-5475 GCA_964511565.1 uncultured Planctomycetaceae bacterium | reverse complement strand
CGCGCCAAGCGATGGTCGGCGTTCGAGGTCCCGGAGAGCTCCCGGCGCTCCCCTCCCCAGGGGTGGCATTCAGGGGGGACTTCCTCGCGCGGATCGGGGCCTTCGCGACCCAGCTTGCCGCCGCCAGGGAGCGAGAGGAGGTCGGGCGGCGCCGCACCCTTCGGGGGGACGGGCAGGAGTTCGTGGGGTACCGGCCCTACCGACCGGGTGAGGACCTCCGGCGCTTCGACTGGGACCTCCTGGCCCGCCTGGACCGGCCGTACGTCAGGGTTCACCGCTCGGAGGCCCGGGAGGACTGGTGGGTCGCCCTCGACGCCAGCGCCTCGATGGGGGTGGGCGTGCCCGGCAAGCTCCAGTCGGCGGCGGAGGCCGCGGCGGCGTCCATCGCCGTGGGCCTGCGCCTTGGGGCCAGGATCACGCTGGTCGTCAGCGGCGGCGGCGACCGGGCGCGGCCCCTCACCCTGACCCGAGCCTCGGACCTCGGGCGAGCGCTCGCCGCCCTCGAGGCGCTTCGTGCGGGGGGCGCGGGGGGCCTCGAGGAGCTCGTCACCCATCACCCATTCCAGGCGAGCGCGCGCAGCTCGGGTCGGCTGCTCCTCCTGGGGGACTTCCTCGACGTCGATCCCGCAGGGGTGCTGCGCTTGCTCGGGGGGCGGCGGCGAATGCACCTCGGCCAGGTGCTCGCTCCCGAGGAGTGGGACCCGGGTGTCCTGGGCGGGGTGGAGCTTGGCTCGGCCGAGTTCGTGGACCCCGAGTCGGCCGCCCGTGGGCGGGCTGGCGTGGATTCGCGCCGGGGCTTCGAGCGCTACGAGCAGTCCCTCGACGCGTTCATCGCCCGCTGGTCGGATCTGGCCGCTGCCCATGGCATCAGCCACCGCCCATGGTCCTCTGCGGATGCCTTCGAGAGGTTCCTGCCTGACCTGCTGCGATGATGGCGCTCGCGATCCTGGGCTGGGGTCTGGCTGTGCCTGCGGCGCTCGCGGCGCTGGCGCTCCCGCTCGCCATCCTCCTGCTCTCGTTCATGAGGCGCCGACCGCAGTCGGTGCCCCTGGGGACGGCGCGCTTCTTCGGAGACGGCGGTGAGGCCCGGTCGTCAAGGCGCAGATGGCACCTCTCCGGGGCGCGCCTCTGGGCCATCGTGGCGCTCCTGCTCGGCATCCTCGCCTCGGCGCGCCCACGGCCATCGGCCGAGGAGGACGCCGTGTTGTTGCTCACCGTCCACGTGGACCGCAGCCCCTCGATGTTCCTGCCCATGGACCCCGCGGATCCGGGCGGAGAGCGTCGGGTGGATCGCGCGCTCAGGGCGACAGCGGACTGGCTCGAGTCGCTGGACGTCGAGGGGCAGCGCGCCGTCATTCGATGGCGCGCGCTGGAGCCAGGCGGCCTCGACGTCACGCTTGATTCCATTGAGGGCGTTCCTGACGCCCTGGGCCGCCCGCCGGCTCGCTCGGCGCCCACCCCGCGTTGGGGGCAATGGGCGGCGCCGGGGGCGGTCTTCGTCACCGACTCCGCCCTGGTCGCCGACGCCCTCGAGGGGAGCGGCGTCGGCGTCTTCGCCTCGGGCGGGGTCCTGGTCCCCGGGCCCGTCGCTGCCAGCCGGGACGGGCTGCTCGCCTGGGACGGCGCCGACGGGCCCCTGGTGCTCGTGCCCAGCGCTGCGCTGTCCCTTCAGGTCCACGTCGCGGAAGGGGTCCCCAGCCTCCTCGGGTCCCTGATTCGCCTCTGGTCCCAGGAGCGTGGCCTGCGGCTGTCCGACGCCTCGGAGGGAGCCGCGCTGACGGTCCATGGAAGGGGCGGAGGCGGCGGGCCCGCGGCTGGGACGGGCGCCGGGTTCATCGCCGGCCGGGACGGGTGGTCGGCCGCCTTCGACGGCGTCTCACCTCTCCCCTTCGGGGGCCCCGAGGGTTGGCGACCCTGGCTCGTGGGCGACGGCGCCCGGTGCTTGGTCCGCTCGAGGCCGGGGGAGGTGGAGGTTGGATTCACTGACCTGCGCCCGGACTCCTCCACGTTGGAGGCCTTCGCGGTCTCCTGGGCGCAGCTCCTGGACGACGGTCTCGAGCCTCCTCCCGGGGTGGTCTCCATGGAGGAGCGCGGCGCAGCGGGCGCACCGATGACCCGCGCGCCAGACCTCGACGGGACGCTCGACCCGGAGGTGCTCTCCCGGCGGGCAGCCCGCGCGGCGCGGGGGCGGAGGGCGGAGCTCGTCCTCGCGGTCGGCGCCGCCGCGGCGGGGCTCCTGGCCCTCGGCCTCCGGCTGCGCGGGTCAGCCTGAGCGTGACGCGCCCCGGTGCCACCGGAGAGCCAGGAGCCCCACACCCATGGCGAACCAGAGGGTGCAGAGCCTCGTGACCAGGGTGACCGAGAGCGCCGTCCCCCGCACCGGGAGCGCGGCGACGTTGGCCGCCCGGTACCCAGCCTCGAGGAGGCCCGTCAGAAGCCCCTCCGTCACCCCGAGGCCCCCCGGCGCGATGACGACCACGGCGCCTGCCACGGCGGAAAGGGCGAAGGCGTAGGTGACCTCCGTGAGGGTGAGGCCCTCCACGGGGCCGATTCCGGCGGGGAGGACGGAGCGGGCGATGATCCAGCAGGCCACGCACTCCAGGAACCACCCGAGGGTGGCGAGGAGGGTCGCGAGGGGCAGCTCCCTCGGGGAGAGGAGGCGCCTGGAGGCCCCGAGGCTCTCGTCCAGCCTCCCCGCCATGGAGCCGACCAGCGGGAGTCGCCCCACCGCCCCCGTCACGAGGCGTGCGGCGCTGCGGGAACCCACGAGGACGAGCAGCGCCACGGTGAGCGCCAGGGCCGCGCCGCTGATCCACGCGTGGTCTGCCGCGGTGGAGGTCAATGCGATGAGGACGAGGAACCCGAGCAGGTCGGTCAACCGCTCCGCGAGGACGATGGGCGCGCTGCGGGCGATGGGGGTCCCGTCCTCGGCGCGCAACAGCCAGGACTTCATGGCCTCACCGACCTTGCCGGGGGACACGGTCAGGGAGAGCCCCGCGAGGTAGATCCGGAGCGACGCCCACCCGCGGACCTCGCTCCCGGTCAGCGTGAGGTAGCGCTGCCAGCGCGGGAACCGGACGAGGTAGTTCAGCAGCGAGAGGGCGCAGGCGATCGCAGGCGCCCACCAGGGGATCGAGCGCAGGGCCTCGCCCAGGCCGTCGAGGTCGGCCCAGAGGGCGAGGCCCGCATAGACCAGCAGCCCGAGCACCACCCCGAAGAGCAGGCGGCGGCCCAGCTGCGGAGAGCCTTCCCGCTCCGGCGGCTCGGTGACGGGGGTCACGCGGCCGTGCCCTCGTCCCGGTGCGCCTCGACGCGCTTGCCCTTGAGAAGGAGGATCAGCGCGAGGGTGGCGGCGCCCAGCAGCAGCGACAGCCCGGGCGAGGCGCCCAGGAAGGTGACCGGGAAGTAGCCGATGCCGAGGGCCACCAGCATCGTGACGATGGCGTAGGGGGCCTGGGTCCGAACGTGATCGATGTGATCGGACGCGCACGCGATGGACGACATCACCGTCGTGTCGGAGATGGGGGAGCAGTGGTCGCCGAAGATCGCCCCCTCCAGGACGGCGCCGATGCAGATGACCATCAGCGTGAGCCCGAAGGCGCGCGGGTCTCCGTCGGCGGCGACGCTCGCGAAGCCGATGTCGTAGCTGAGGCCGACGACCAGCGGCAGGAGGATCGTCATCGTGCTCCAGGAGCTCCCCGTGGAGAAGGCGATCAGGCCCGCCAGGAGGAACAGGATCAGGGGCAGCACCATGTAGGGGATGGCCTCGGAGATGGTGGCTGACAGGTAGGCCGCGGTCCCGAGGTCGTCGCAGGTCTGCCCCACCATCCAGGCGAGGTAGAGGATGACGACGGCGATGAACATCGCCCGGATGCTGTTGACCGCCGCCCGGAAGATCTCCACCGGCCGGAGCCCGCGCGTCATGGCGATGAGGCTCGCGGACACGAAGCCGACGATGGCGCCGATCATCAGGGGGCGGTTACCGCTCCCCGCGTACAGGATCCCCGTGGCAGCCTCGAGCCACCCGCCCTCGTGGCCGCCGCCGGCGGCGACGAAGGGGAAGCTCGCGGTCTGCTCGATGAGTCCGATGTCGAGCGCGCCGACCCAGACGATCATGCCGAGGACGGTCAGGAGGAAGAGGCCCAGGGGCACCAGGGCCGTGGAGGCCTTCGCCACCGTCCCCTCCGCGGCCTCGAGCTCCGTGGCGGCCTTGCCCACCAGCGGGGTCGCCCCGTCCCGGAGCACCTTGCCCGCTCGCGCCCGCCGCTCTGCGGCCAGCATGGGGCCGAAGTCGCGGCCCGTGAACACGTTCAGCCCGACGAAGATCAGCGTGAACCAGCAGTAGAAGCGGAACGGCAGGGTCTGGAGGAAGACGGCGTAGCCGTCGGCTGGCGCGAGGCCGGCGTCGGGCAGCTGGGCGCTGAAGGTGCTGACCTCGAAGGCGATCCAGGTGGAGAGGATCGACACGCCCGCCACCGGCGCCGCCGTGCTGTCGACGATGTAGGCGAGCTTCTCGCGGGCGACCTTGAAGCGGTCGGAGAGCGGCCGCATGGTCGAGCCAACGAGGATGGTGTTGGCGTAGTCGTCGAAGAAGATGGCAAGGCCCATCAGCCAGGTGGCCATCTGGGTCTTGCGGGCATCACGCGCGAGGCCCGCGATCTGATTCATGACCCCGCGGATCCCGCCAGCGCGGGTGATCACGCCGACCATGGCGAGCATGAAGACCACGAAGAGGATGATCTCGGTGCGGGCGTGATCCTGGAGCTGCCCCTTGAGGTAGACGAAGACCGTATCCACCAGGGCTCCGCCGGCCGCGGCTGCCACGCCAGCGCCCGAGGCGCTCCGAACCAGGAACGCGCCCGCGACCACGCCCATGAGCAGGGCGAGGACAGGGCGCCGGAACAGGATGGCCAGGAAGATGGCCACCAGCGGCGGGAGGAGAGAGCGCTGGGTGATCTGGAGGCGAGGTCCCTCGCGGGAGGCCAGCGACTCGCCGCCGATGTTGGCCTCGAGGGTCCCGGCGCCGTCGCGGATGGTGAACTCGAAGTTCACCCCGTCCGGCGAGGGCTTCTTGAAGGCCGGGATCTCGACCTCGAGGCCCTCGTCCGCCGCGATGGACCGGAGGCGACGGACGATGGAGCTGCCGGCGACGCGGTGCCAGTTGAAGTCGAAGCCCTCACCCTCTCGGAGGGACTCGGAGAGGATGAGAGACCCCCCCAGGAGCAGCTGCTGGCGCCTGATGCCGTCCTCGTCCTCCACCTCCACCACCGCGGAGCTCTCCAGGATGTCCTGCCACAGGGCCCTGGACTCACCGTCGGGGCCCTCGGCCTCCAGCATCAGGAAGTCTCCCGCCTGCTTGGCGCCCAGGAGCGTGGGGCTCGCTCCGTCCGCGGTGAGGAGGAACGCCGCGAGGGCGGCGAAGACGAGGAGGGATGCGGCCCGGATCATGACCGCATCCTAGGGAGCGCTGGCGGG
>CAZEFP010000263.1:0-5477 GCA_964511565.1 uncultured Planctomycetaceae bacterium | reverse complement strand
GGCGGAGGCGATCAACGAGGTCAACTCCATCCTCGCCGAGCGCCCCCGGGACGCTGCGGCGTGGGCGCTGCTGGGGGAGCTCGAGGCCGCCGAGGCGCTCTCGCTGCTCCAGGTCCCGATCGAAGAGATCAAGAAGGGCCTCGTGCGTGAGGAGGCTGAGGTCACGATAGGGCTCCTGGTCAGCCTCGCGTGCCGTGAGGCCAATGACCCGGAGCTCCCGAACCTCGAGTTCGAGCTCGGTGCTTTCGTCCCCACGACCTCAAAGGACCTCCTGTATGGCGCCCAGCTTGCGGTGCCCGGCGCGAGGGAGCGGTTCCATGCGGCACGCGCCGCCTTCGCAAGGTCGATCGCGCTCGATCCCACGGTGGACCGCGTCCTCGCCCTGGGCGCGAGCCTGACCGCGGCGGGCCAGGAGCCTGAGACCATCCGCCTGCTCAGGGCTGCGTTGAGCGTCCCCACACTCTCCGGCTCTGGCCCGATCCGTTTCGAGCTCCTCCGACTCCTCAGCGATGCAGGTCGCATCGACGAGGCCCGGGCAGAGGTCCGTCAAACAGCCTGGAGGACGGTCACAGACCTCGAACACGTCAACCTCGCGGCGAGGCTGCTGTATCAGGCCGGGGACTACGGGATGCTGGGCAGACTCGCGAACAGGATGAATGAGCTCGACGGCAATACCGGGAGGTATTGGCTGTCGTTCTACCAGAGCGTCCCCGCGATCCACCGATTCATCACCTCGGAGGACCCTCTGTCCGATGACGACAAGGTCGCGGCAGGCAAGCTCCGCAAGGAGCTCAGGAACTTCATCAGCAACGAGAAGGGCCAGCTTGAACCTTTCGCCGGAGCGAGGGCAGAGGCCGGCTATTGGTTCGCCAAGCTGGCCACGCTCCGCGGGGACAGGGGCGATGAGATCTTCGGCCTGAACATCGGGTTCAGCGGACCGGGCAGCCAGACCGCCGATGGCAAGGTTCAGCTGGCGCGAGCGCTCCAGCAGAGCAAGTCCAGGTCCTGGATCGACGTCGAACTCGCTCTGAGCGACGCCATCGACCTTGCGCCCGATCGCACCGCCGAGTTCATCGAGGAGTGGCGCGAAGCCGGCCTCAAGAACATCAAGAGCAAGGGGATGACCATCAACAACCTGCTCGCTGACGCCCGAACGCTCAACAGCGCTGTCCCCGCCGTCCGCGGACTCGGGCCCGCGGCCTACACCCTGCTCGCCGAGAAGCACCTCGAGGAGGGTCGAAATTACTCTGCCCTCCAGGCCGCCAACCTCGCCATGGAGGATCACCCCAAGCTGATCCCCGCCATGGACGTGGCCATCGCCGCCAAGGTCGCCACGCCCAACCGGTACAACGTCGAGCGCGACCTCGTGCGCCGGATCCGACTCGCCGGGATGGACGAATCCGTCGAGCGGATCCTCGGCATGCTCCCCGGCCAACGCCTTGAAGGCCCCGACCTGATGGAGGCGATCAAGGTGGCGCCGGAGCGGTTCGGCAAGCCCGCGGTGGCGCGCTGGTTCCTCGAGAACGGCGACTCGAAGTCAGCCAGGGCAGCCCTCGGAGAATTCGACTCGAACAGCGCGCCGTACTCGATGCGTCTCCTCAGGGCCCAGACCCTCTATGAGGAGCAGAGCAACAAGAGTGCCCTCGACGTGATCAAGGGAATCGAGTCCACCGGTCTCCTCGGCGCAGAGGCCGCACTCTTGAAGGCCCGGTTGCTCCTGGAATTGGGGCAGCTCAGCGCCGTCCCTCAGGTCGTGACACAGCTTGACCTCGCGGAGGCATCGCCCTCCGCCTACCTGCAGTTGGCCGATCTTCTCATGGCCAAGGGGCAGGCCACTCTCGCTCTCGAGATCGTCGAGCGCCTGGACCAGGATCCCAAGACTCGCACGCCGGAGTTCTACAGGCGCCGGATCCTCGTGGACATCCTGACCGCGCGCGAACGCGGTGGCGCCTTCGCGAGGGAGTCCATCGACCGATCCGAAGCCTACCTCCGGGACGGGACCCCAGAGATCGCGTCGATCCTCCTTGCGGTCAGCCGACGGAAGTGGACCGAGCTCCCCGCGCAGATCGCGCGCCTCCGTCGCTCCTCCTTCCAGATCACCCCCCAGAAGGAGGTCGCGCTGATCCTGCTCGCCGAGCGCCTCGAGGCCGGGCGACGCATGTCTCAGGAGCAGCTGCAGGTCAGCCCGCGAGACCCCATGTGGGCCCTCGCCGCCGCCGCCGGGGACGCCATGGTCAAGGATCCGATCGCCCTCCCTGCCTGGTTCGGGCAGAGCGCGATCTCGGACGCCGAGCGCCTCCTGGTGGGCTCGCTCGGGCGGAGCTCCCGGGACCCGCGCGAGACCCTCGCGTTGATCCTCGTCGTGGACCGCCCGGAGTGGGCGCCGTGGCTGCTCCCCATCATCGACAAGGTGGCCAAGGAGAGCGGCTCCGGCATCTGGACCAACTACCTCCGCGCCGTGGCTCTGGAGGCGAGCGGTGACCCCCAGAGGCTGGCGGTCACCATCGATCGCCTCGTTCAGAAGCACAACCGCTTCGGGCCCGCCCATGACTGGGCGGTCGAGCTCGCGAAGACCCGTCACCCCGATGAGCCCCTGAAGCCCGAGGTCGTCCGCGCTCGCCGCGTCCGGCTCCTGAGCCTCGGCGAGGAACTCATCGATGACCCGGTGGAGATCGCGCTGGCGAACGCAGGCAGGCTGGCCAACCTCCAGAAGGACAACGTCGCCGCCAGCCAAGCCCTCCAGGCCGTCCTCGGAACGGCGGGGGATGCGGAGGTCGAAGCGCGGCTGATCCTGGGGATCCTGAAGGCGCGCGAGAGGCAGTATTCCAGCGCAGCGGAGTTCCTCTTCCAGGCCGCCATGGACGAGCCTGGTGTCTTCCGGGAGGTCGTGATCAACAGCCTGCGCGGCTGCCTCATCAAGGCCGCCGAGGCCCTGACTCGCGCGGAGGGAGAGCCCAAATCCATGAGCGCCGAGCGCATCCGCGAGATGCTCGACGAGCTCCAGGAGCGCTATCCCCTGGACCCGATGGTCATCCTCACCCGGTTGGAACTCTCCGGTATCCCGCGCGATGGCTGGGGTGCCTTTGCCGAGAATGCCCTTGGCGACCTCTACAAGAATTCAGGCCGAGAGCCCCTCGAGGCGCTCCGCCGCGGCAGCACCCGGCCCTGGGTCAAGCTGCTGATCGAAGTGAAGGTCGAGCTGGCCAGGGAGATCGTCGAGCGAGACCTCGCTCACGAGCCGGGCAACCTGGAGCTCTGGGACCTACGAGCCTGGGTGGCGCAGGAGATGGATGACGATGAGGCCGCCGAGGAGATCTACAGGGGGCTCCTCGCGACCAACCCGAGCGGAGACGTCGGCTATTCCCTCGCGGAGATCATGATCTCTCGAGGCGCGCCTGTGACGGAGGTCCTCCCCGTGATCGCCGCAGCAGACGCCGCCGCGGGCGGCCCAGGACCTCGCTCGACGTTCTTGAAGACCCTCGCCCAGTCACGGCACCTGCCCATGGCTGACATGAAAGAGCGAGACATCGCGAAGCGGCAGGCGCCCAAGTACGTGGCGACTCGTGAACAGAAGATCGACGAGTATCTGAAGAGGCTCGCGCTCTTGTGGGGCGGGAAGGACGTCAACACCCCCGGCCTCGACGACAGCCGTATCGGTGGGCTCTACCTGGATCTCTTGCATCAGCGCAACGCAGACTTCCTGGCCGCACCGGTGCAGGACAGAAAGAAGATCCGCGCCGCGCTGAAGTCGTCGGCGCTTGAGGAGGTGACGAAGGACCTCATCGAAGCGGAGGACCGCCCTCCCTATCGGGAGGCGGCGTTGACGGCGGTCGCGGGCCTGCACAGGAAGGCCTTCGACGAAGCCGAAGGCCTGTGAGCCCCGATGCGAGGGCGGACCGCCGAGCCGTCTGGCGCGCCGCGCGCGGTCACGCGCGGAGCGCTCCCTCCCCTTCCAGCACCTCGCGCATGGTGCCGAAGTCCCAGGTCGAGAGGAGCCGGTCGAGCCGGTCGAGGCTCCGGCTGAGCCCGACGTAGTGCCGGAACTTCTTCAGGGGCGGGGCCGGTATCCGGGGCTGTTCAGGGTCGAACTCCCAGGGGTGGAGGTAGATGGCCACCGGCCTCCCCATGCGCGTCACCTTGGCGATCGCCGCCCGATGAATCGCCCCGGGAAGCAGTCGGAAGTAACCGCCGCCTCCGATCGGGAGGTTCTTGCCCGCGAAGGGGAACGTGGTGACCGGGAACTCCACGATCGAGCCGTGCTCGGTGTGCACCGTCGAGACACCGGGGTCGAAGTCGGGCACGCCGTAGGTGGGGTGGCGGACGGGGTGCACGCTCGAGTCGTACAGGTAACCGCGCTCCGCCAACACGTCGAAGGCCCACCAGGTCTTCCGGGTCAAGGTGAACGTCGACGCGCGGAATCCCACCGGGCGCGGGGCCCCCGCCGCCTCGATGGCGTCCTCCGTCCGTCGCAGGTGGTCGCGGAAGCCGTCCTTACCTTCTAGATCCCAGAGGAACTCATGCTCCCACCCGTGGCTCGCGATCTCGTGGCCGGCCTCGTGGCAACGGCGCACAAGGTCCGGGCGACGCACCGCCACCCACCCCAGGAAGAACATCGTGGCCCGCGCCCCTCGGCGCTCGAGCAGGTCGAGCAGCCGATCCATCGCGAGGTCGATCCGGGAGGGAACCGAGTCCCAGTCCTCCTTCGGGAAGGCCTCCTTCAGGTTCGCGACCTGGAAGAACTCCTCCACGTCGAAGGAGAGGGCATGTCGGGGCGCGCCGGTCATGGTCGAATCATCGGCTCATCCGCCGGGAGGGCAAGCCCCATCGGCAAGTCCTCTCCGCGCCACCCTCCGGCTCACGGCCGCACGGCCTCCCCGAGGACGCCCTCCAGGGCATCCAGGCTCGCCGCCCACGTGAGGTGCTGGACGGACTGACGCAGCTCCTCTGGCCGCGGCGGGCTCGCCAGCAAGACCGCCAGCATCTCCCCCAGCACCTCCGGGGACCTCCCCATGCAGAGCATGCGGGGATCGGCGACCAGCTCACCGGTGCCCCCCGCGCGTGTGGCCAGCACCGGGCAGCCGCTGCTCAGCGCTTCGAGCACCACGTTCGGTCGCCCCTCGCGATGGCTCGTCAGCAGCAGCAGGTCCGCGGCCCGGTACCAGTCCACGAGCTCCTCCGGCGGGCGTTCCCCCAGGAGGCTCACGCGCTCCCCGATCCCGAGCGCCCGTGCCTCTCTCTCCACCGCATCCGAAAGGGGGCCGCGCCCCACGTAGACCAGCCGCGCATCCGACGGGGCTGCCGCCGCGAAGGCGCCCAGCGCGAGCAGCGGGTCCTTCCGCTCGATCAGGTGCCCCACGCAGAGCACCAGCGACCCCTCGCTCCCTTGCCCCAGGCGTCTCCTGGCAGCGGCCCGGGGCCCAGGTGAAAAGTGATCGGCGTCGACGCCGTTGGGCGTGAGGGCCTGGATGGGCTTGGGC
>CAZEFP010000262.1:5255-5501 GCA_964511565.1 uncultured Planctomycetaceae bacterium | reverse complement strand
ATCGAAGAGACCCCGGAGCCCGGGACGGAGGAGACCGCCGGCGGAGACGACGAGGACGGCCCGAGGTCCATGCGCGAGAGCCTCGACGAGGCCCCCGGCGTCGAGATCTGGCACGCCAAGGACATCCAGATCGTGCCCAGGCAGAAGCGCACCCAGTCCGACGATGAGCGCGACAGCTTCCTGGCGGCGCTCTGGCTGGACTCGGGCAAGCTCGTCCAGCTCGAGGACGAGGCCGTGCGCGACGTC